>CAXSIE010000256.1:0-7646 GCA_964237295.1 uncultured Flavihumibacter sp.
TGAGGAGATAGAAGGTAAGGACCTAAGCAAACATCCTGAAAGCGGATATGGATTGTTATTCATGTGCTACCAGTCTCTTTTACCAAACCAGTTTGAGTTCATCCAACACTTTTGGGCCAATGACGGGGAAATAGGTAATAAGGTAGTAGGCCAGGACGGGATTATCGGACAGGGTCCGAATAACACCAAAAAATTTTTACCTGTGCAGTGGGGACTTCCCCAGGCACAAGCAAAACCAATTAACTTCGGGCATTTTGTTACTATCAGAGGGGGAGAATATTTTTTTACTCCCAGCATAAGTTTTTTGGAAAGCTTATAAGCTATTGTTATGCTAATTATATATTAACGCATTTGCTATCACCTGCAGGATATTTTGTAACCAGGGAGGGCGCAGAGGAGGGAACACAAAAGGCACAGGAAAAACACGCTGCGCCTTTTGTGTTCCTTCCTCTGCGCCCTCCCTGGTTACAAAAACACTTAACAAAGTTTGCCACTACAATTCAATAGGTAACTTCATGCTTAACTTAATGCGCTTCACCGGCAACGCTTGTTACAAAAGAAATTTATTTTTAAAATTTTTGTACAATTAAAATACCTACGCTATATTTACAACCTCCTTTTCCGTTACTCTTGTAAAATTAAAAATGTCTCATACCTCCATAAGGAGGATTGATTTAGAGTTAACAATTAGATTTAACAATTAGATTTTAGTTAGTATATTTTAGTCAAAAAATGGACACGTTTGCTATCGGCCGCTTACTATACTATCACACCCACTCTCCCGGAGTTGATCGCAAATGATATTCTTTGATTGATGTACGACTTGTATGATTCTGAGACAATATTATAATCCGGACATTATGTACTTTATGTATTCCTATCAGAGAACACTCTCTTAACATTTAACATTGTAAAATCCGAACACTATTTTTTTACTGTAGCATTGATGCTATGTTAAAATCAGGCCGTACTATAATCTTATCGGCCTAAGGATCCTTACCCATTTTAAGTACCCGTTAAATCTGTAATCATTGTATTAAGTGAGTCTTGAACAGGCTTATTAAAGCGTATGACCCTAAGTTATAAGGCCGGCGCCAGGTAAGCGTTCCTTTGATAGCTGAAAGCAAAAAGCTTCCATGCATGATTAACTTAATACCGGTTTATAAATCTTTTTAAATCAATCTAAAATTAAAAACAATGGCTGACAAAATCACAATTTACAAGGATGCATCTTATGGAGGATCAAGTCTGCAGCTTGATCCGGGCGCTTATGATTTAGGAAAGCTAAGCTTAGGCAGCGACCAGATAAGCTCGCTGAAAATACCAAAAGGATTGAAGGTTACGCTTTTTGAAAATGGAAACTTTTCAGGCCGTTCCAAAATATTTATGCAGGATACTCCATATGTAGGAGACGACTTTAATGATATTGCCAGTGCAATCAAAGTGGAAATTGATTTAGGCAGGGTGTCCATCTACGGTGATGCAAATTTTACCGGGTCGGCTCAGGAAATGGGTGAGGGTAATTATGATGTAAACGGTCTTATTATCGGCACTGACAAGTTGAGTTCATTAAAAGTGCCGAAAGGAATAAAGGTTACACTTTTTGAAAACGGGGGATATAGCGGCCGTTCCAAAGTGTTTACACAGGACACACCATATGTCGGGGATGATTTTAACGATATTACCTCCTCTATCAAAATCGAATCCCTGCTCGTGCCACCGGTTGTTAGTCCTGCCAGTGTAACAGCTATTCGTGACCAGGGTTCAAAATTTGCTGATGCAGGAAAACCCCTGGCAGACGGATACAAAACAAATCCTCCTGACAATGCACCACAACAGCCGATATCACAACTGATTAAGAGCGGCGTACTGCCACAATATGACCTTTCAAAGAAATTGACGATTCAGGATAACAAGCTTACCTTATCAAAAGACGTTTTAGGAAATTTAGGGGAGGCTGGCAATATGGTATCAAGCATATTAAATGTTTTTATTACCATAGAAAATCCCACAATTAATTTTGTAAGAATTACACCGGGCAAGTCAGGTGTGCCGGGACAGCCACTGAATGGCGATGCATCACAGGATAATACCGCGTCTTCTCCTCAAAGCGTGGCATTGCAATTATCGGGAGATACTACCCTGTTCTCTTCTTTGAGAGTAAAACTCGAATATGCCGAATTTTCAATTTCGCCAAAATTAAAGCCTTATGGATTATTTAAATTCAAGGGCTTAAGCCCGATTGGGGTCGGTTCATTTTTACCCAACGTTCCATTGATGTCGGGAATGAATATATCGGAGCCTGTTATTGTTGCTTCAAGCATGGGTGATATGTTTGATCCGATACTTAATTACGGCATTGCCAAGGGGTTCAACTTTTTTGGAAAATTCAAGCTGGGTGCATCGCAGGATAAAGTTTTCAAATTTGTTGGCGGATTACTTGGCATTGATGAAATACTGTTGCATGGAGTAGTTGATCTGGGTGAAGCCAACGCTTCTTATCTTTTGGAAGCTTCTATACCCATTGACAGATATATTGTGAACGGAGACAATTTCAAATTGAAACTATCACAAACAACGCTGGGACTTTCCATAAAAGGAAAGCCTCTTGAGCCGGCCCTTATACTGGCCAATGAGGTGATCGTTACGCTTAAAATGAACGGTAATATTACCAACCTTGTACTGATAGGAGGTATTAAGGTTGAAACGGAATCTATTACAGGATCATTTACCATGCTGGCAAAAAATGACAAGCCTTACACTTCCCTGTCTGGAAATATAGTTGCCGCCGGTGAATGGAAAGAACCTTTTGGTATTCCCGGCATTACCATCAGGGAACTGGCCATGCAAATAGGCGGAACATATGAAGCGCCCTGGATAGACAATGTAGGCGTACATGGAAATTTAAAGATAGGGGATCTGGATGGCAGCATCTCCGTACTGGTTGATGCCAATGACCCTGATCAATTTGTACTGGCAGGAGCTACGGATCATATTACCATCGTTCAGATACTTACTTCCATGACGCCGGTGACATTCGTTGCTTATCAGGCGCTTCCTGATTCGATTAAAAATATGATGAATAAATTCATCAACTTAACCCTGCAGGATGTAAAGATCAGTATAGTTCCTTCAGCCACTTCCATAGGAGCGATTAATTTTGATGACGAGGGAGTAACGGTAATGGGTAAATTAACCGCATGGGGCTGGCATGCTAAAGCATATATCAATGTTAGTCCTATAGATGGGTTGAATATAGAGGCGGATATGGATAACATCAACCTTTACAATGTACTGTCTATTACCGGTGCACAAAATGATCCATGCCCTATATTAAAAGTAAAAATTTCTAAAAAAGAGGCGCCCAACCTGCTGATCTCCTCAAAAATTACTTTGCTTGGCTCAACCCAGGAACTTTATATCAAACTCAATGAAAACGGATTGACTTTCTATTTTGAAAGAACCATTTCAAACATATTAACGGCAAAGCTTACCTGCTCCATCGGTGATTATAATATGGTAGCAGGAGGAATCATTAATTTCAACCTGAATTTAAACCTTCCTACTAGTTTTGGCAACATCAAACTGGTTAATGTTTCATTTGATGCCAGCAGCACTATGAGAGTAGGTGTTAGCTACGGTTTCCAGACGGTACTAAGCGGAAGCTTCCAGTTCTACGGAAAAAGTGTTACAATGCCTACCTTAAATGTAACGGTGGCCCCCCGCGATTTTCAAGGTTTCTACGACGCAGTTTCCGCACAGATCAAGAACAATGCAGAATCCCTATTTAGAGCAGTTTTCGCTACACTGACTGATTGGACCAATGCAGTTAAAAACGGTGCCATACAGTACTCAGGAGAGGTTGCAAATGTGGCTAAAAACGTTTATCAGGCATCTGAACAGGACATGATTAATGCATACAAAACACTTAATAAAGGTGCAAATGAAATAGCATCAGGATTAAAAAGCGCCTATGCATACTCATCCAAAGATGTGGCAATCGCTTTGAAAGGAGCAGGCTATGCTGTAGATGTAGTAGGAAGTGCGGTACAAAATGCCTACAATTTATCTTCTGATGGTATGGCAATTGCTTTGAAAGGAGCCGGATACGCCGTAGACCAGGTGGGAAACTTTGTTAAAAACACCTGGAACCTCGGACCCGATGCGCTGAAAAAATCGCTTGAGGCCGCCGGTTACGCAGGCGACCAGATCAAAGGATTTTTTAACAATTTAGGCGGGGCATTTAAAAGTTTCTTTACAGATATCGGAGATAAGCTTAATCCAACAAAATGGTAACGATCATGTAATGCACTAACATAATAAGCTTTTTTAAACCATGCTCCATTTATGTTCTGTGCCGGTGTTAAGTTAAGCATGAAACGTTGTATTAATTGCTATCACTGGTGATAGCAATTAATACAACGTTTTGTACTGACACAACACCAGGCCGATAGTTGATTGACGCATTGTTTCAGCTATCAAGATGCTAAGACATGCTATGTTGTCTTCCTGATTGATAAAAATTGAAAGCACAGCGTCAATCATTTGTTGTATCAGGCACATACCAGTACGAAAATTAATAGCTGATACGATACGCTGTTAATTGCCGAATTCAGCAAGTACGATGCTAAGGCGTTGGGTTTGATCGGAACTCTCCGAATATCCGAGCACAGCATGCGGAAGATGACCGGGAAACCTGCAAACACGTCCGAGTTCAGGAGTGAGCAGTTGAGCTTTAAAGCCATGCAATTGGTTGCGGCCATTTCTTCGTTCCATAGCATCCAGGTAGCTCATCTGCAGCTCATCAGTGTTTTCAAAAATAACCAATTCTCCTCCTTCACACAGAAGAGGAAATTTCAGGAACATAACCGTTGTCCATAAAGGAGTTTCCCTGCTAAAGCCATGAGGGCGCATGGCAAAATCATCATGATGTGTTGGCGGTGTTTGATTGGCAGCTAAGAAATAAGTTGCCTCATCATGCAACTGTGGAAATATCACACTGTATAATACAGGCATGTCTGCAAGTACTGTAGCAGCAGCATCTTTTGTAAACTGCCTTATGAGTCCTTTAGCCCGTGGATCGCTTTGTGGTACAGGATGCGCCTGCAGCTTGGGACTGAGCTCTTTGTTCAATTCGTTCAGGCATGGAATTGCCGCGTCATGTATAGTGATAAGAAGTGTCTGGCACATAACATTTACTTTTATAAACTTTTGTTGATGTGTTAAAGGTGAATTCTCCCAATAACAGGAATTATACCTTATTTCATTGCTTAACTTAACACTAAATTATAAATTTAAAAAGAAATTTTACAGCATGGAAAGTTATGACGTTGCGCTAAAAAATGTTGCTGATTTCTTAACCGTTTTAAAAGAAACACCTGGATTTACCGAAAAATCGATCCAGGAAATATCATGGATTCTCCGTCCTGGTTCAATAAAAAAAAATGGCCGGTTAACATGTTGGAACGAGGGAGCAACCAATGCTGATTTTAGCAAGGTAACCGATGTACTCAGGATGCTGGAGGCACCTGCCCGGGTATTGTATGCACAACAACAGGTCACCAATCCATTCCGCCAGGGCATAGGCATATCCACTGCCGGAAATAAAACATCTTACCGCCTTTATCTACATGGCCTGAGTAATAACAAACAAATTGATGTATACAGCGCATGGCGTTGGGTGCCGGGATCAGCTCTACCGGCAAAATTCTCTTACTCATTTCATTATGCTTCTTCAATTGATGAAGTTCAAAAACTTTTACAGTACATACCCGTTTCGTTACAGCGTGCTTTTAAGAGTCTGATTGCGCAGGATCGTTTTATACAACTGTCGGGATATTGGTTACGTCGTAATGAGCAGGATGTTATAGACCAGGTAGACCTAACCTGGCCCTGGCATCCATTAGCCGGTACCTTGCCGGGCATGCATTTACTTCTTGAGGCATCTGGCATCAATACCGGTGACCAGGTGGATGTGAATGAGTTCCCTGTTCGTCATATTGCTTTCAAAACAGGGGAGAGCGATCCTTCTGTTACGCTTTATACCTCCGCCGATTCCAACGGTAACTGGCCGTTACATGAAAAAGATCTGCAGCGTTATGTATTGTCTGCATCTGTTGCCTATAACAAAAATATAGAAGAGGCTGTCTTTACCAAAGTACCTGAATTACCTGTACAGCAACAGAATGAAATAGGTGATTTTTATAACGGACGGATTGATACATGGAAACATATTCTTGGTGACAAGATGCATTATCATGCCGGTTTTTTTAACAAAGGATCTCAGTTGAGTGATGAAGATATGGACCAGGCGCTGGATGATGCCGTAACATCTTTGTATCCTTTTTTGCCTGCCGGCGGAACGCTTTATGATATCGGCTGCGGATGGGGTGGTCCGCTGGCCATGATAGTACGCGACCTTCAATGCCGGGCCATCGGCCTTACTCCCAGTATCACCCAGTATCATTATATTTCCTCGCTAAACCTGCAGGCACGCCTTGGAAATGCCGAGTATACATTACCTCCCGGGCGGTTTGATTGTATTCTTTTATTGGAATCGTTCAGCCATATTGTTGAAAAGCAAAGATTATTACAAGTTCTGAAACATTTTACCTGCCGGTTGGTGATGCGGGTTAACTGCCAGGATCATGCGCCGCAAAGTACGGCTTTTGGTGGCAGCATGCATATGATCAGTTCAGGCGATCTCAGGAGAATGTTAGAAGAAGCGGGATGGAATATCCGTCATTGGGAAGATACAAGAGAAAAAGCACTTCCATCTGTTCAGGTATGGCACAGAAGGTTGCAAACACTACCTCCCTCAGAAGACTTTCATATTGAAACGCTCAGATCCTGGACGAGTCATGTATTGCATAATCCCCGGGAATGGTGCAATAACAATCCATTGATTGAAGTAATGGCTGAATGCTGATGCAGGCTTACCTGATCATTAGTCCATAAGCAGTAGATAAACTCTTAAGTTTTTTAACCACGTAGAAAAAGTCGAGGAGCACAGAGTCTACACAGAGAACGTCCTCTGTGTAAACTCTTCTTTATCTCTGGCAATGCTCTGCGGTTAAAAAACTGCCCGAACGGCTGATAAGTAATACATCAATTTGAGAATAATACTAACAAAGAAATTCCTTTCTTTCACCAAACCATCACAACGTTTTTTCAATGGTATAGATAGACAAAATCTCCGCATCAGACAGCGCGGTATTGTAAAAACGGATATCATCCAGCGAACCTACAAAAAAACTGCCGCCGTAAAATGCATAATCGCTGTTAGGGTCGGTAAGGCTGTAAGTGCCCTTTGGCAATTCATTACCTATGGCAAGGTTAACAGGTGTTGACAAGGTTACGGGATTGCCACTGACGCTGACCGTTTTTACCAGCGCATTGTTAATGTAAAATTTCATGGTACCGCTGGTATAGGTAACGGCGGCATAGGTCCATACATCCTGCGGGATAGTACCGGGATTATCATCTACATCATGATAGCCGTTGTCCGCATGAATAGTAAGAAACAAAAAGTTATTGCTTTGCAACTGGAACTTAAATCCGTTCCAGCGGTTGAGCGACATAAGATAATTGTTACTGTTGGTAGTGCGCCTTTTCAGCCAGAGGCTGATGGTAAAGCTCTTAGGGTT
>CAXSIE010000257.1:0-7618 GCA_964237295.1 uncultured Flavihumibacter sp.
GTTATGGTATAAATTTAATAAGCAGGAATTAAATGAACAACAGGAAAGTTCTTCAACAATTTTTTTCAGCTCCAATAGTTCTTTTGTCCAGGATAGTGCCTGCTTTGTAGTGTTGGAATAAGTATACAAAAACCCCATGTCACCATACCAGGCAACTTTTCGTTTAGTAATGATATGCTTTCCAAAAATCACCGCTTTGTCATTTTTCCATTCAATAGTTTGTAACAGCCTTTCAAAATAATATCCGGCATTTTTTTCCGGCATTGTCTTTCCGTAATATACTGCCAAGCCATCATAGGGCAGCAGGTTATCTGTTTTTTTATTATCAAATAATGTCATGCTTCCATTTTTTATACGCATATTTCATACAATGCGCGCAGGGTCGAAAACCTCTTGTCAGGGCTTCTTCACGGGAATTAAAAAATACCCGGTTTTTTTTATTCATGCGTTTACCTGAGGCGCAGTTAAGCCTTCCATATATTTTGAGCTTTACATTACCGCCAAAGCAGATGGTTCCTAGTTTGATTAGCGCACTCAAATCATTGTCGCTTATTTTGCTATGGGGTATCATTACTGCAAAGCGTTGTAATTTTTACTTAACGTTAAGCGCTTAATTATGTTGGTCTGTTTGGGCAGCTTCCCAGCCAATCATAGCCGTTTTACGGGTGCCACCCCAATGGTAGCCGCCAAAGGCGCCCGTAGATTGTATGATTCTATGACAGGGAATTAAAAAAGCAACAGGGTTATCACCAATAGCAGTACCTACCGCCCTTGAGGCATTCGGAATTTCTATTTGCTTTGCGATGCTTCCATAAGTAGTAAGCCTACCCATCGGAATTTTCAACAATGTTTCCCAAACCTTTAATTGAAATACGGTTCCTTTTAAATGAAGCTTTACCTGGTTAAGTTTACTCCAGTCGTGTGAAAAGATAAACAGTGCATTCTGTTGTATAAGGTCTGCCATTTGAGTATAAGCAGCGTTTGGAAATTTCTTCTTCAAAACTTCTAAAGCTTCAGTAATGTTATCAGCAAAAGCAATATGACAGATGCCTTTTGATGTTGAAGCCACCAGCACATTGCCAAACGGGCTTTCGGCAAAGCTATAGTTAATAGAAAGATGTTCGCCGCCGTTTTTGTACTCGCCCGGTGTCATCCCTTCAATGTTAATAAACAGGTCGTGCAGTCTTCCCGTGCCCGAAAGGCCTGTTTCAAATGCTGTATCAAATAAAGTAGCAGCGTTTTCCTTCAACATCTTTTTAGCGTGTGTTACTGTTATGTATTGCAAAAATTTTTTTGGACTTACGCCTGCCCATTCTGAAAATAGTCTTTGAAAATGAAATGGACTTAAAGAAACTTTTTCAGCCACTTCCTCCAGATTAGGTTGAGACCTGAAATGAGCATTAATATAATTTATAGCTTCTTCAATCCTGTTAAAATCGCTTTGTTCCTTTACTTTCATAATTGTTTGTTTGTAACACAAAACTAAGAACGGTTGCGTAGCACATCAACCCGAATCTTGCTAAGTTTTAAAGTATGGAATTAAATATCATTTAAATGAAAAAATACAGTAAAAATTAAAAAAGTACGGCATAAAGTATGATTCATCAGATAAACGCATTAAATTTAGCAGACACGATGCATCATAGAACGCAATAGCTGGTAAACAAAAGTGCTGAAGGTAGTATTGATAGTTCTATTACTTAACAGTAAAATAAATGCAGCTTATTCTCCAACAACACAAATAATAAAACATAAATAATAAAACATAAATAATAAAACAAAAACAAACAAAATGAAATACTATTTAAAAGCTTTACAAAATTATGCTCTTTTCAGGGGAAGAGCCACTCGCAGCGAATACTGGTTTTTTGTTCTGTTCAATCTTATTTTTGCGATAGTTGCAATGATCATTGACAATATAATCGGTTCTAAAATAACGATGAATACAATAAATGGTGCACAGGCTTTGCCTTATGGTTATATCTACATACTATATGCGCTTGCTGCGTTTATACCTGGTTTAGCGGTATTGGTAAGAAGGCTTCATGACGTAGGTAAAAGTGGCTGGTTTTTTTTTATTGTTTTAATTCCGATAGCCGGATGGATATGGATGTTGGTGCTACTGGTTACTGATAGCGACCCCAAAGATAATAAGTATGGTGTAAACCCTTATTCAATGCCCCTGGAGACTTATTAGTTGATGTAATAAACAGTAATTGTTATTTTGAAATAATAATTTATTTTAAAAATAGTTTCATAAATAGTTGGCAGCTTCAAAAAAATTATTACATCTTTGTATCAGCAAATAAATATTTACATTATGCGCCACAAGCAACTACATATTAATTCACCTAAACGATTTAGTCGGTATAATGAGTATACTGCATGCCGGGCGTGTTACGCTGATGAATAAGTTCAACTGACTGATTCAATATAACACAAACCCCGCATATCTTGCGGGGTTTTTTATTAGATATAATTTTAAATGTGATAAGGCTATTTAATCAATCATTAGTATAATCATTAGTATTCAAACATAGCCGGAATTATTGTTTTCAAATTTATATAAGTTAACATGGGCGAATAGCTCCAATGGTAGAGCAGCGGCTTGAAGCGCCGTGGTTACAAGTTCGAATCTTGTTTCGCCCGCTATTTAAAAATTCAGTTGATTGGAGTTTAGTTCCTAATCTTAAAAATAAGTTCAAAAAAAATAATCACCATAAAAACTAAAGTTATGCTGACTCTTGTAATGAAATATAATCAGAGTGTTTATAAAATTAAAAGAGAAGGAATTAATTACTATTATAATAATGAATTATGGAAGCTTTTTACAGCCAGAAAGTGATCAATGTAAATAATATATTCGATGGTTATTTTCTGGATAATAACATTTTATATCTCTATTGCTTTAATTGCTTGCCCAGCGTAGGTTTTAATGACCACATAGACGGCGAGAAAGCATTTGAAGCATTTACATTAAAGTTTAAAGACCTGATTGATCATACACATAGATACCGCTTGTTTAAAGGGAAAATGAAAAAGTATGACTTTGGTAAAACTATAGTGATCTTAAAAAATAATTGTCTTATAGAATTTGAAGATGATTGCTGCGAAATACTACACGATGGAAATCAGCATAGTTTTGTGAGTGAAGTAACTGAGCTGGTGAATCAATTCAAACAAAGACAAAGAAGGCAGCCCCTGGAAATCAACCTGATTGTTCAAAACCGGAGCAACCTGGAACTGAAAGCAATGGAAGTAAAAAGAACAAAACTGGAATTGGATTTATTTTATGAAGATGATTTTATTAAAACAGATGAACTGATACGAAAGAGATTGAATAAGAAAAATGACAAGGGGATTGTTTTATTACATGGTATACCGGGTTCAGGAAAAACATCTTACCTGCGTTACTTGATCGGAAAAATAAAAAAGAAGATTTTGTTTTTGTCACCATCTGTAGCGGGTGATTTAATGAATCCGGATTTTATAGAATTGCTTATAAACAATCCAAACTCAGTATTGATAATTGAAGATGCAGAAAATATTATTATTGACAGAAAGCAAAATTCAAGTTCGGCTGTATCCAACCTGCTTAATATTTCAGATGGCTTACTGGCAGATTTTCTGAATGTTCAACTGATCTGTACTTTTAATAGTTCGCTTACTTTAATTGACAGTGCCTTAATGCGAAAGGGAAGACTGATAGCGAAACATGAATTCGGAAAATTAAGCCAGGTAAAAGCACAGCGATTAAGCAATCATTTTGGTTTTAAAACAATCATAAATAAACCAATGACGATTGCCGAGATTTCAAATCAGCATGAAGAGGAGTTTCAATCAGTTAAAAAGGAAGTGATAGGATTCAGAACGCAGTTTATAGAAAATTGAAAATAATGAATTGCGCGCTTATGAAAACGATCCTTCACCTGGTATAAACAAAAAGGAGGGTTTATGAAATTTAATTCAAGACCATTAAGGAATCAAAGGAGAGCTTTGAATTATGAAGGAGAAAAAGCTTTTGTGCTATCACCGCAGCTTGAGTTATACTCCGCTGTGGTAACTACCTCAGGCGGTGTATAAAATAATGCTTTAAAAAGCACAGTCAAAAGGCGGAGCACAAAGAATACTATTATCCCTTAAAAAAAAACAATGTCGAAACTAAAATTGCAGGGTAAAGAATTAAGAGCAATAGGTTACCCGGAGGCGCCGGTGATCAGCATTGCAATGAAAACAATAGAGAAGAATTACAAGCATTACACAAAGGAGGAAGTTATGGAAATTTTGAAAAGTGTTTTGGCATCACCGCTTGAGTACAAAGCTGATGCGGTATTGGCAATAATAGCGGAGCAGCTATTACCTAAAATTTCAACAGAAGGAATGGAGGTTTCCTTAAACAATAACGGAATACACTTCAATGTTTTCGGTAAAGAATTTATTGAAGAAGGAGCTATGATTCAAATGAACCAGGCATCGAAACTGCCCATTGCAGTAGCAGGCGCATTAATGCCTGATGCACATGTGGGGTATGGTTTACCGATAGGCGCGGTGCTTGCAACAGATAACGCAATAATTCCTTATGGCGTTGGTGTTGATATTGGTTGCAGAATGTGTTTATCCATATTCGATATTAATCCTGAAGAGCTCTTGCAGCGTGAGGCATATTTTACAAGGGAATTGAATGAAGCCTCTTTGTTTGGCAGCGGTAAACAGTTTGAAAATAATGTTTCACATGAAGTAATAGACAGGAAAGAATTTAGTGCTACATCACTATTAAAAGGATTGCAGGGAAAAGCTGCTAAGCAATTGGGCACTTCCGGTTCGGGTAATCATTTTGTAGAATTCGGAATAGTAGAGATCCTTGAAAAAGACGAATCATTAAATGTTGATGCAGGAATTTATCTTGGTTTACTATCTCATTCCGGCTCAAGAGCCCTGGGAGCAAATATCGCAGACCACTATACGAAAATTGCAAAGCAAAAAAGACGGCTGCCGGGTGAAGCTAATAACCTCGCATGGTTAAACCTTGATGAAGAAGAAGGTATTGAATATTGGCTTTCAATGAACCTTGCGGGGGATTATGCATCTGCCTGTCATCATGTAATTCATGCAAAAATTGCCAAACAGTTAGGAAGGCAGCCGGTAACAATGGTTGAAAATCACCATAACTTTGCATGGAAGGAAATGTATGAAGGCAGAGAAGTAATTGTTCACAGGAAAGGTGCTACACCGGCTGGTGATGGTGTGCTGGGAATCATACCCGGAAGCATGACCGCATCAGGATTCATTGTGAAAGGAAAAGGTGAACACGCATCAGTAGATTCTGCTTCACATGGAGCCGGCAGAAAGATGAGCCGGTCAAGGGCTCTATCTTCCATTACACAACAGGATCTTAAGGATGCGCTGCAAAAATATGGAGTGAAGCTATTAGGTGGTGGATTGGATGAAGCGCCTTTTGCCTACAAGGATATTGAAACAGTCATGAGATCACAAAAAGCACTGGTGGATGTTGTAGGAAAATTCACTCCTAAAATTGTGAAAATGGATGGCTTTGCCCCAAAGCAATGGAAGAGTAAGAAAAACAATACAGGTAATGAATGAAAAATGCCCGTTGCTGAAAAAGTAACGGGCATTTTTTTATGAATTTTAAAAGAAGCATTTATCGATACATTAAGTTCTCACAAGATATTCCCCGGTTCAATTATACCGTTCACCGATTCAGTGATAAACAGTTTGAAACTATAAGTAACTTTATATTGAGCGCAATCGCAAGTGATTTTAATTTTCATTCATAAATCTGTTTTGATGAAATACCTTCTTCTTCTGCTGTTTCCTTTTTTAATTCCAGGTTGGCAGGTTCTTAAAACAAAGAACACTGCAGAAGGGAGAAGTGAATGCGGACTTGCTGCAGTTAATGGTAAACTGTATCTATTGGGTGGAGAAGGGCCGGCAAGGCAGGTGGAGGTATTTGACCCGGCTACATTCACCTGGACAAAAAAGTCTGCGGCACCGTTAGGCTTTAATCATTTTCAACCCGTGAGCTATCAAAATAAAATTTATGTGCTGGAAGCTTTTTCCGGTGGCGGATTTCCTGATCAGGATAACCTTTCCGGACCATTGATTTATGATACGGAAAAAGATAGCTGGCATTCGGGTGCTGCTCTAGACGCTTCAAGAAGAAGGGGATCGGCCGGTGCGGCATTGTACAAAGAGAAAATATACCTTGTTGCTGGAATACAACATGGACATTCAAGCGGCACCACAAATATGTTTGATGTATATGATCCACAGGCCAATACCTGGACTGCATTGCCCAATGCACCGCATATCCGGGATCATTGTGCGGCTGCGGTTATTGGAGATAAACTTTATATTGGTGGTGGACGAAATACAAGCTTTCATGATCCTGATAATTTTATGTCGTTCTTTGCGGCAACTGTGCTGGAAGTAGATTGTTACGATTTTAATACAGGGAAATGGAGCACAATTGCTGCTAAGCTGCCATTGGGTACTGGCGGCGGTTCTATGGTGAACCTTGATAACAAATTGTATTATATGGGTGGTGAGCGTGCTACCGCCAGTGAATCAAATCGACCAAGAAAAAATGTATATGCTCTTGACCCGTCAACTAATAATTCATGGAAAGCAGTTGAAGATTTGAATGAAGCACGCAATGGAATGGCCGCTGCTGTGATTGAATATAAGATATATGTTTTTGGTGGAGCAGGCGGGCCGGGCGGAGGTCCCGGAGGACCGGGCGGGCCCCCACCAAATGGTGGCAACAATCAACAGCGGCCTCCCAATCCACAACAGGATTCCTCCCGTCGTCCTCCACCCGGAGGCCCTCAACAACAGGCAGGCCCTTCACCGCTTGAAGTGTTCTCAGAAAAATGAGAATACATAAAATATTTTGAACCACGGAAAAGCCGGAGACGGAGAAAAGGTTACACAGAGGGATCTCTCTTTGTAACCTTTTCTCCGTCTCCGGCTTTTCCGTGGTTCAGAAAAGTTATTTTGGCGCTATAAATTCTTACTTTTAAAGACAAAACCCGCTTTTTTTTCGTTATTGATATTTTCACCCAATCAATCCGGATAAATTAAATTAGCACCGGTAATTTGCTGACGAGTGCAACTTAAGCTCAAAGCGGGATTTTAAAAGCCGGAGATACGATCATTTTAGAAAAACTTATAACAACAATGAAGATTACATTTTTATTCCTGTTCATTCTTGGCAGTGTGCTGCTCTTTTTACCTGCCTGTGAAACCGGCCAAAATAAGGAGGCTGTTGCCGATACAGCAGTTGACATGTCGTCGGTACCTGCTGTAAAATACCAGGAACCCATTGTAATAAAAAAGGGTGGTACTTACACCGGTAATTATAAAAGCACCAATTCTGAAACTCCTGCCATATGGGTGCAGACAAATGAACCTGTAGAAATTACCGGTTGTATCATTGTAAGCACAGGTGATATGATCAAGTGCAATGGCGGAACCAATTTAAACATTCATCATAATAGTATTTACGGGCTTTTCCCACTGAAGAACGATCAGTGGGGACGGGCGCTGAACGATTACCAGCCCCGGTCTTTAACATTTGAAAACAATTTAATTGAGCATT
>CAXSIE010000258.1:0-2098 GCA_964237295.1 uncultured Flavihumibacter sp.
AAGTTTATCCATGGCAAAATATGGGATCGATCCCTGGTCTTTTAAATAATTAATTGCGTCCTGTTTGATACGATCAAATTCTTTAGGCTCAAACTTTGGAATAGTGAGCGCATCTACGTATAAAGGCCATACCACATCAAAATCACTTTTGATGCAGTCTAAATTAAATGACGTATAATCAAAATCTGCGTACCCATATACCTGTGCACTTACCTTGTCTAATTTGTTTTTGAAGCTGTTCTTATCCTCTTTTTCTGTTCCGCATTCTGTGAGTGCATTGATAGCAAGGGTTTCAATGCCATCCTTGCCAATAGGATAGTTCTGAACACCTCCTTTGATAATTGCCATGATCTCTATAATGTCATTTCCGCTGGGTTGCACGATCACTTTTACTCCCTGCACCAAAAAGTCATAGGGTTTGTTTAGTTGGGCAGACACAACAAAACTGACAGCGCAAAGTAGCATGGCAGTAAATGCTTTTGTTATTGATGACGTAATCATAAATAATATTTGAAATTATAAGTTAGGTTTAAAAAAATCATTGGCTTTAGCCACTTTATTCATTTCCGGGTTAATGATCAGCCCGGCTACATAAGGCTTGTTTTTTAAATAAGTGGCTATAAATTTTTTGATATCTTCTTTACTTACCAGTTGAAGGTTTTTGTCATAATCCGTACTGAACTCCAGTGATGTACTTGCCCACCAGCTGGTTAGCTGGGAAGTGAGGCGGGACGGTTTTTCCTGTTCCCTTATTTTGTTACGTCGAAGTTTCTGTTTTGCATCAGACAGTTGTTCTTCGGTAAAGTAATCATCATTGCTCCAGGCTTGTATTTGATTCATCGTTTCTGCGTAACATTCTTTAATCTTATTCGGATTCGGAGTCATAAACAGGTTGATAGGGCCTACATATCTTTGTGTTTGATATCTGATATCTGCATAGGTAACGAGCCCTTTATCTACAAGTGCCTGTTGCCACTTTGAGGAGTTTAATCCAAGTATCGTACAGAAAACCTGAGCTGCCAGCGTTCCTGCCGAATCATGCTTGTAATCAGGGCCCTGCCAGAACATTTGAATATAAGGGGTTTTAGCAATAGAAGATTCTTTAACAACATATTCCGTTGATAGCAGCGGTTTAAATTCCGGTATCGGATACTTAACAAAGGGGTCAAAACTGCTCTGCGGCCAGTCGCCGTATATATCATTAATTAGTGCAAATGCATTATCATGATTTACATCCCCGGATATTACCAAGATAGAATTGTTTGGGTAATAATATTTATCCTTTATGATAGACATCTTTTCAGGAGTGGCTGTATTAATGACATGGTGATCACCTATTACATCTTTCCTGGTAAACTCGTCGCCCCATAATTTTTTCTGGCATTCACGATAAATTATAAACCAGGGATCACTTTCCTGTCTTTGAAACTCACCGTCTACAACCGGTCGCTCGTTTCGCATATCTTCCTCCCTGTAAATAGGATAGCGTACCGCCGAATTCATAAATTTCAGGCCTTCCTGTAAGCTGTCTTTATCAAAGGTAATATAGTAATTCACCCGTTCTTCAGTAGTATTGCCGTTGAAAAAGGCGCCTAGCTCACGGGTTTTTTTCAGGATTTTTTCCTGGTCAGGATAGTCTTTGTTGGCTTTAAAAAACATGTGTTGATACATGTGTGAAAGACCACTGTACTCAGGGCCTTCTGTATAAGGCCCGTTTTTAACAGCTATTTCAATAGTTGCTAACGGCACTTTGTCATTTTCGATCACTACCACCTCAAGTCCGTTATCAAGCTTCGTCCAGTAATAATTTTTTGGAAGGCGAGGTTGCGCAAATAAAGAGAAACCTGTAAAGCACAATAATTCTATGAGGTAGATAATTTTCATGAAAAATGATTTATATACTAATATAAATCATTAAAAATCAAACTTCAAATAAGAAGGATATTTTATTTTACTGCTGCGCCGGCGTGAACTTCGGCTGTTTGGCAGGCGGTATCACCAACTCAGGACTTAGGTTGGGCATGGCTTTTTTCACATCTTTCATACTATAAATTGAGGTATCAATAAAATACCAGTTTTTGCCCCCATCTGTTGAAAT
>CAXSIE010000258.1:2108-7614 GCA_964237295.1 uncultured Flavihumibacter sp.
TAAAGTGGTTTCAAAACTTACATTGCCAAACCCCGAAGCCATCTCAGAAGTTTCAGGCAATGTTACCTGCAACTGATTTTTATAGTTTATTATTTTGCCGGGATTGCCGATTACTATTTTTTTAATGGTAGCGCCGAATTGTGCCGCCATGGCATTTACTGTATCCATTCTTTGCAATGCTTTGTCTTTTCCTCCCGCCAGTTTAATAATATCAGGATGCATATATTTGATGAAAGCAGGAAAATCTTTTTTTATTAAGGCATTGGCCATATTCATGGCCTGGGTTTTTATAACAGTGTTTTGATTTTGCGCAGATAAAGTAACAGCATACATACACACCAGCAAAACAATAAGAATTCTTTTCATACTAATATTTTATAAATCACTTTTTCTGAATTTCCAGTTAGTAATGATGCAATATAATAATACATAAACCGCTGCAACGGTTAAATAGGTGGGAATATGGCTTTCCCATAACTTTATTTTATCAGGTGTGCTTAGTATTTTTCTTCCATATGGTTGCGGAATAAGCATATCCGTAATTTCCTGCGGAAAGTAATCACCCCAACCGATGTGGTATTTGCCTTTCAAAAAAAGTACAAAAAATTGTTCGATGATCATGTATATGAAAAATATACCCATCGCCAATCCTGCCCGTTTAATAAGCAGGCTGATAAGAAATGCAATCAACGAATAAGAGATCATCCCAACAAAGAAAAATCCGGCAAACCTTGCGTCCTGGAACATGGAGATGCCCGCTGGCAATTTATTGCCATAATATCCAAATGCAAGAGAAGTGAGAAAAACAATAATTGTAAGAAATATGGATAATACCAGTACCTCCAATAATTTAACGTTGATGAACTGGCTCCTGGCCCAACCGTCGATGATGTTCTGGCGGTGTGTTTTGTAAGTAAATTCATTGGTAGTTAAAGTGATGATGAGTATTGCCGGAATTAATAAAAGCAAACTGGAGTTATATGCAACAGTTTGCCATACATCAGGAAATGCAAACGGGCTTCCTAAAATACTTTTACCATTTATTTTAGGAAAACTGTTATTCATCTCGTCATAGATAACATAATTAAAAGCCGGTATGCTTATAACAGCAATAAGAAGCAGTATCCAGAATGTACGGTAATTCTTCAGTTTCAGCCATTCGATGTGTAACAGTTGTAACATGCAGGTTTGTGTTGTTATATTGATTACATTTTGCTATCAGCCGTCAGCTATCGGCAGTCAGGAGATCAATGAGTAAAATATTTATCCTGACACCTGATAGCTGCTTTAGTTAAAAGCTTCATTGGTATTGGTTAGTTCAAAGAATTTGCTTTCCAGGCTTTTTTTCTTTAAGAGTAAATGATTTAAAATAATGCCCTGATCGAAGCAGAACTTATTTACTATCTCCAGGTCGGCCAGTCCGTTGTTAAAAGTCAGATGAACCTTGTTTTCAAAAAGTTTTACTGATTTGGCGCTTGGAAAGCTTTGCAATACGGGTAGCAGTTGTTGCATATTATAACTGCTCACTTCAACTATGTCTTCATTAACCAGCACCTCGTTTACATCACCGGAAGTAATCAATTTCCCTTTTTGAAGAATGGCAACATGCGTGCAGACTTTCTCCACTTCATCAAGCAGGTGGCTTGCAAGAATGATGGTCTTGCCCTCTTTAGCAAGTGCCCTGATAAGTTCACGTGTTTCAGCAATACCGACAGGGTCGAGGCCATTCGTCGGTTCATCCAGCACCAGTACGGAAGGATTGCCCAATAAAGCCGAAGCAAGGGCCAGCCGCTGCTTCATGCCAAGCGAGTAAGTGCTGAATTTAGAATGCCTTCGCTGCGTAAGCTTCACTTTTTCCAAAGCATCCGGAATATCTTCTTGGCCACGGTTTTTAATAGCCGCGGAGATCATCAGGTTTCTTTCACCGGATAAGTAATGATAAAAATTGGGAGTTTCAAGCAAAGTACCTATATGTTTACGCTGCTCGTACCGGGAGGGCTCACCGAACCATAAGAAATTGCCGCTGTTAGCTTTTAACACATCCATCACAATACCGAGTAACGTGGTTTTACCACTTCCGTTAGGTCCTAAGATGCCAAATACCGAACCTTCCGGTACCTGGAAAGATACATCGTTCAACGCCTGGATACGGCCATATTTTTTTGAGATATTCTGTAAGGTTAAAACTGCCAATGTTAAAGATTATAGTTGACAAGATAGTGGATGCATGGCAATTAATACAACCATTTATCAAATTTTTAGCAAAGAGATATAGGTTGAATTAGTAAATAAAAAAGAGATAGTTACAGGTAAACTGTCGCTATCTCATTTTAAAAAATGTAATTTTTATGATATCGTTATGCGAACTTCATTTCATCGGCACTGGGTCCGTAGCTGCCGGGTATCGGTATGTTCAGTAACCGTAAATAAACACCTAACTGCGCGCGATGGTGCACTATCTGGTTGTAAGTCATTCGTATTACTTCGCCTTTGGAAGTTTTACTTAGTATATGATCTCCATTACGTAAAGTCCATGTAGGTTCAAGGTCTTGTTCAGTCGCTTTACCAAGGTGTTCTCTGCCATCGGCGAGTGATTTTTCAAAGTGTTTCAACAGGTCAGTAGTGTTGTTGATTACTTCCGGATTATACGGACTGCTGGCAAAATCCAGTTCATCGGTCGTAAGCGTCATGGTAACCCAGGAAGGGAGTTCTGCAATGTGAGTAGCCAGGCTGCGGATCATCATGCTTCTCTCATGCGGTTTCCAGTCGTACTTGTCATCGGGTATTCTTTCCAGCATTTTGCGGGTAGTAACTGCTTCGTGGTCCATCTCTTTTAATAGCATTTGAATCATTGACATAGTAGTGTTTTTTTATGTATCAAAGATATAAGCCGCAACTGACAACCCTATGGCAGTGTGTTTTAAGAAGGGCGAAATTTTTTAGGGTTTTAAAATTATTCTGGTTAAAAAGACGGTAGTTAATGATGTCAGCGTTTTTCATTATCAGCTGTCAGCTTTTTTACTGTATAATTTTTTAATGAAGCTGTCAGCTTCCGGGCTCAATCAGGTCCCATAGATTTCCATACAGGTCTTCGAAAACTGCTACCGTGCCATATTCTTCTTTCGAAGGCGTTCTCACAAAGTGGATATTATCTTTCAGCATGCTTTCATAGTCTCTTTTTATATCATCAGTATGAAGAAAGAGAAATACCCTGCCACCGGTCTGATTTCCTGTACGGCTTTTTTGTTCTTCATTAGCGGCTTTAGCAAGCAATAAACAACAGGAACCATCGCCAGGAGGAGCTATTACTACCCATCTTTTGCCGGCACTGAGAACCGTATCTTCTATAAGCCTGAAATGAAGTTTTTCGATATAAAATTGTAAAGCCTCATCGTAATCATGCACTACCAGTGCAATTTGTGCAATCCGTTGTTTCATAAAATTTAATCGGTTACTATCAGCATCTGCATTAATTTCTTAGCGGCTTGCCGCCTTTCAGTACGCTTTGAATTCTTTCCAACGTCTTTTTTTCACCTGTTAAACTTAAGAAGGCCTCTCTTTCCAGGTCCAGTAAATATTGTTCGCTTACAAGGGTGGGTTCGCTCAGGTCGCCGCCACACATTACGTAAGCCAATTTTTTTGCTACTACTACATCATGATCGGTAGCATAATTACCCCGCCACATTCCGTTTATACCGGCATAGAGCGCACCCAGCATGGAACGTCCCAATACCTTAACATCACTGCGTTGAGACGGCATATTGT
Source organism: uncultured Flavihumibacter sp. (assembly GCA_964237295.1). GTDB lineage: Bacteria > Bacteroidota > Bacteroidia > Chitinophagales > Chitinophagaceae > JADCRZ01. The sequence continues at coordinate 5,874 of CAXSIE010000258.1, forward strand.
ATCCGGCGTCAAATAATTCTATCACGGCATTTTTGGCATCGGCAATTCTTCTATCCTGGTTCATCGCAATTTCGTCTACACCTTTACGCAGTATTCCCAGGTCATAAGCTTCAAAAGCCGAGGTAGAAACTTTTGCAGTAGCAATTGTGAAGAAGCGGTTCTTCATGGTAACATTTTCCGGCTCGTCTTCATGCATTTCATCAGCGGCTCTTAAGGCAAATTCTTTAGTGCCGCCTCCACCCGGTATCAGGCCTACTCCTAATTCCACAAGTCCGATATAAGTTTCAGCAGCGGCGAATACTTTGTCCGAGTGCATGCTTAACTCACACGCGCCTCCCAGTGCCAGTCCGTGAGGAGCCACCACTACAGGGATAGCAGAATACCTTGCACGCATCATGGTATTCTGGAACATGCGGATTGCCATATCCAGTTCATCATATTCCTGCTCAATGGCAAACATAAAGATCATCCCTACATTGGCTCCTGCGCTAAATTGCGGAGCATCGTTTGCAATCACCAGGCCTTTGTAATTTTCTTCAGCAAGGCTTATAGATTTCTGAATGCCTTCCAGTACTTCCCCGCCGATGGTTCCCATTTTTGTGTACCATTCCAGTCCTAATACATCATCTCCCAAATGATATACGTTGCAGGCGCTGTTTTTCCAGACCGTTTGCTTTTGAAAGTTCTTCATTACAATGAAAGCATCGCCGCCAGGTAACGGGGTATAGCCGGCGCTTTTCACAGGAAGCGATTCACTTGCAGCGAAAACAGGCTGGTAAACGGTTCGCTTGCCATTTTCAGTTTTATAGAACGAAGTAATACCGGCGTTTAGCATTTGATCAACCCATGGAGCAACAGTATAACCGGCAACTTTCATGGCCTCGGTGGTTTTTTGAACACCTAACACATCCCAGCTTTCGAAGGCCCCGATCTCCCAGCCAAAACCTGCTTTCATTGCATCGTCAACACGATACAATTCATCGCTGATCTCCGGAATACGGTAAGAAATATAAGAGAACAAACTATAATGAAACTGCCGGTAAAAATCACCAGCCTTATCTGTTGCCGAACAGAGCGTTTTAAGCCTGATCCTTAAATCATCCACAGATCTGGCGGCTTCTACACTGGGGAACTTTGGCTTTTGGCGCGGGCCATATGCCAGTGTTTGCAGGTTCAGTGACAGTATTTCTTTTTCTCCGTCACCGCCCTTTATTTTTTTAAAGAATCCCTGGCCCGTCTTATCACCCAGCCAGTTATTGCTAACAATGGTATCCAGCCATGATGGTATCGTGAATATTAATGCGGCTTCATCTGATGGCGCATGGGCAGCCACTCCTTTTGCTACTTTCACCAATGTGTCTATGCCCACCACGTCAGCGGTTCTGAAGGTGGCAGATTTGGGGCGGCCGATAACAGGACCGGTTAAAGTATCAATTTCATCAATGGTAAGTCCCATCTTTTCTACCAGTTGAAAAATAGACATGATACTGAAAACGCCGATACGGTTGGCAATAAAAGCAGGCGTGTCCTTACATAAAACGGTTGTTTTACCTAAATACAAATCACCGTACCGCATTAAAAAATCTATCACTTCACTGTTTGTATGTGCTGTGGGAATTACTTCGAGCAGTTTCAGGTATCTTGGGGGATTGAAGAAATGCGTACCGCAAAAATGTTTTTTAAAATCATCGCTTCGTCCATCCGCCATCATATGAATGGGAATACCCGATGTATTAGAGGT
>CAXSIE010000259.1:0-7598 GCA_964237295.1 uncultured Flavihumibacter sp.
GCCAGGCCGATATCAGCCTGAAAGCCACAGAAGCCAATCTTGCGCAGCTTCCCATTCAATTGGAATCAGCCAAGGCAACTTATAACCAAAAAGTTGCTCAATATAAAGCAGGCATTATATCTCTGATAGACATTACCAATGCTTCGTTTGTGCTGTACCGTTCCGAGACTGACATGATAGAAACACTAACGGACTGGCACCTGGCTCAATTAGATAAAGCAGCTTATACAGGAAACCTCCTCCAATATCTTCAAACAATCAAATAATTATTATGGTACGTGCAGCACTAAGAAGGCCAATTACAGTATTGGTGCTTTTTACGGGTCTCTTGCTATTTTCCATAATGTCTTTACGGACCATCCCTATAGATATTTTTCCGAAGCTTAACCTTCCCACAATCTATGTCATAGAATCTTATGGAGGCATGTCACCGCAACAGATGGAAGGCTTTTTTGCAACCCGTTTACAGGACCAGTTCCTTTACGTAAACGGTGTAAAAAATATGGAAAGCAAAAACATACAGGGCCTGACCCTTATCAAGCTTTCTTTCTATGAAGGAACGGATATGGCGGAAGCTTCAGCCCAAGTAGCTTTACAGGTTAACCGAGCATCTAAATTTTTCCCACCTGGAGCTTTGCCCCCACAGGTGATCCGCTTTGATGCTTCGTCTCTTCCGGTCGGGCAATTAGTATTCAGCAGCCCCACCAAGTCTTTAAAAGAGATTTATGACCTTGCTGTAACCCGTGTGCGGCCTATGTTTTCAACCGTTTCAGGATTGTCTGCACCCCCGCCATTTGGTGCCAACTCAAGATCAGTTGTTGTAAGTGTGGATCCCGAAAAATTGCGCCGCTTCAATATTTCACCGGACCAGGTTGTTGAGGCTGTTACAAAAAACAACAGTATAAGTCCTTCAGGAAATTTACGCGTTGATAGCATGATGTATGTAACCACGGTCAATTCTTTGGAAGACAGGGTGCTTGACTTCGAAGACATTCCCATTACAACCAACGGTTCTGCTGCTGTTTTCGTTCGCGATATAGCTACCGTGGCCGACGCTTCGGATGTTACAGTTGATTATGCATTAGTAAATGGAAAGCGCTCTGTATACATCCCGGTTGTAAAAACAGCAGACGCTTCAACCTGGTCCGTGGTTCAATCGCTCAAATCAAAGCTGCCTGAAATGAAAAGCTTGCTTCCAGAAGACGTTAATGTGAGTTACGAATTCGACCAGTCGGTATTCGTGATCAATGCAGTAAAGAGCCTGATGACAGAAGGCATACTGGGAGCGGTTCTTACGGGATTGATGGTACTGCTTTTTTTAAAGGACTGGAGAAGCAGTCTCGTCGTGGTTATAACAATACCTATCGCTATTTTATGCAGCGTATTATGCCTAAGCCTTTGCTGGCAAAGCATCAATATCATGACATTAAGCGGCCTTGCGCTTGCTATTGGCGTACTGGTGGACCAGGCAACGGTTACTATCGAAAACATACACCAGCACCTGGAGATGCGAAAATCAAAACGCCAGGCAATCCTTGATGCATGCGAAGAAATTTCGTTTCCACTGCTCTTGATTCTGCTTTGTATACTCGCGGTTTTTGCCCCTTCGTTTATCATGACAGGTGTGCCAAGGGCCATGTTTTTACCATTGTCTCTATCAATTGGCTTTGCAATGATTTTCTCTTTTATTGCCGCCCAAACATTGGTGCCGGTAATTTCAAACTGGTTATTAAAGGAAGATATGTTCCGGTATGATCATGCAAAACCACACGCACATGCAGCGCTGGCGCTGGACCAAAATGAAGATGCTGAGATTAGCAACCATGAAGAACAGGACCTCCATAAGCCTAATGAAAATGATTTGTTCCAGCGAATGAAAATCGGATTAGCCCATCGCCTTGATAAATGGATGCCCAGGCGGAAACTGTATGTCACAATATATTTGGTGCTGGTATCATGTACCACTGCAGCGTGTTTTCTATTTATCGGGAAAGATCTGTTACCAAAAACCAACAATGGCCAGTTGCAGGTCCGTATCAAAGAACCAGATGGCACAAGGCTTGAAAAAACAGAAAGGGACGTTAAAAATATTTTGGCAGTTATCGATTCCACGGTGCATGGAAACGTTTCCGTCAGTTCTGCTTATGTTGGATTGATCCCGAGTAGTTATGGCTCCAGCAACCTGTATATTTTTAACAGCGGCACACATGAAGCGATCATGCAGGTAAACCTTGATGAGCACTATAAAGCCAACCTGGATGATCTTAAAGACCAGCTACGCAAAAACATATTTTGTGCCTACCCCGATATAAAAATCTCCTTCGAACCCATTGAGTTAACGGAAAAAATAATGGCTCAGGGTGCGTCTACTCCTATCGAAGTGAGGATAGCTGGTAAAAATTTTGAAGAGCTTACATCCTATTCGGGCAGGCTGGTGGATAGCCTTAACCGCATTTCATACCTGCGCGATGTGCAGATAAGTCAGCCCTTGCATTTTCCAACAATCAAAATACATATCGATCGCTTCAGGCTTGCGCAGATGGGTCTCAACTTAAACGAAGTTGCAAGAAGCATTACTGATGCTACCTCATCGAGCCGCTTTACGGAAAAAGTGCAGTGGCTGGATACGAAGGTTTCTTACACCTACCAGGTACAGGTGCAGGTGCCCGAATATCTTATGAATTCTGTCGAGCAACTACAATCCGTTTCCCTGGTAAAAGGTAAATCAAGACCGGTATTATCCGACATTGCTCAAATGACGCTTGACACTTTACCGGGTGAATACGACCGTTCAGGTCCAAGAAGGTTTTTAACAGTGAGCGCCAACATCTATAAAAAAGATCTGGGCACTGCTACAAAAGCTGTTCAGCAGGTTATAAAGGAATTGGGTGCCCCACCGACAGGTTTGGTAACTGAGATAAAAGGGATGTCATCATTACTTACTGAAACATTGGGAACCTTACAAAACGGATTACTGGTTGCCGTTATGGTGATACTCCTCTTGCTGGCAGCCAATTATCAATCATTGGGTGTAGCAGTGTCGGTGCTGTCGACAGTGCCTGCCGTTTTATTGGGTTCCCTGCTAATATTACTACTTACCGGTTCCACGTTGAATTTGCAATCCTATATGGGTATCATCATGAGTACAGGTGTATCGGTAGCAAATGCCATACTGATCGTTACCAATGCCGAGGCTTTACGTATGGAATATAAAAATCCCTTTAAAGCTGCAACTGTTGCTGCGAGTATTCGCCTAAGACCCATCCTGATGACCAGCCTTGCAATGATCGCGGGTATGATGCCAATGGCAAGCGGGCTTGGTGAAGCAGGCGACCAGTCTGCACCGTTAGGACGTGCGGTAATTGGCGGCCTGGCCGCTTCTACCTTTGCAGCTTTATTTATCGTTCCCCTCGTATATGGATGGGTACGACAAAAAACATCTTTTACTTCAGTGTCCCTGATGCCTGAAAATTCAAATAATTCAAAATAAACGTTATGAAATATTATGGACCCTTTATTTTTCTTTGTATATTGATTTCAGCATGCTCTGACAGTAAACCGGAGAATAAAAATACAATTATAGCTAAGCCTGTTACCCCCAAATATAAATTGGCGACTATCGAAAAAGGCGGTGTGTCGACTGTTGTAAAATTGCCCGCTCAACTGGCTGCCTTCCAGGAGGTGAGCGTCTTTCCAAAAGTAAATGCCTACGTTAAGAAAGTGTCTGTAGATATTGGTTCTAAAGTATTGCAGGGCGACTTGCTGATGGAACTGGAAGCTCCGGAACTCGTTCAGGGTGTTCAACAGGCCAGGGAGAAATTTGCAAAGAGCCAGGCGGATTTTGCAATTGACAGAGAGCGTTACAACCGGTTACTGGAAGCCTCTAAAACAGCAGGCGCCATTTCACCCCTTGACCTTTCTTCCATCAGGGCAAGAATGGAAGCCGACAGCGCTGTAAGCAATGCTGAAAAAACGAACTGGCAGATGCAGCAAACAATGCTTGGATACCTTAAAGTGTACGCGCCTTTTGCAGGCGTTATAACAGAGCGAAATGTGTATCCTGGGGCACTGGTGAGTGCTGCAGTTAAAGACAAGCCAATGCTGGAACTAAAACAAGTGTCGCATCTGCGATTAAAGATAGACGTGCCTGAAGGAATTGCATCATCTCTTAAAACCAACGACACGGTATCATTCTATGTGAGTGCGTTACAGGGTCAGCAATTAAAAGGGATTATCAGCAGGAAGTCAATGGCCATAAATGAACAGTATCGTAGTGAAAGAATGGAGATTGACGTTCCCAATAAAGATGAAATACTTTCTGCAGGTATGTATGCTGATGTTATACTACATTCAAAAGGAAACATCGAATCGCTATATGCGCCGAGATCAGCTATTGTAACTTCAACCGAAAGAAAATATGTGCTACTTGTAAAGAACGGAAATATCTCGAAAGTGGATGTAAGCACCGGTAATGCTACAACTGAAAAGATTGAGATTTATGGAAAACTGCAAGCAGGAGATAATATTATTGTTAATGCAAGTGACGAAATAAAGGAAGGAAACGAAGGTGGATAATATCACGTTCCGCCATGTATAGGTTGTCTGCAATGTAAGCTCTTATCAATGTACCCTGGTAAACTTAAAAAGAATTAACTGGTTGAAGGATCTGTATTCGCACTTGAAAGGCAGTGAAAGATGGCATGAATATTTCATGCCACCCCACTCATCTTTCTGACGATGATTTAAACATTTGTATTGCAAAAGACAAGACTACATTACAAACTTCATTACATCGCTGTCTGGCAAGAAACGATAACTTGCACCAAATTTTTGCATTATGGATATTGAGGTTCTTAAATTGTTATTACCCGATCTAGAAGAAGATTTATATACTGAAATCCTGAAGCAGGGCGTTACCAAACAGATGAAAGCCGGGGAGCGATTATTAAGAGTCGGGCAAACCATACGTTCCATGATGATTATCGCTGAAGGCCTGGTAAAATTGTACCGGGAGGATCATGAAGGAAAAGAATTTTTTATATACCATCTTGAAGCCGGACAAGCTTGCTCTCTTTCCATGGTATGCGCCGCAAAACATGAAACCAGTGAAGTGCTCGCCAAGGCGATCACAGATGTTACAGTCCTGGCTATCCCGCTGGAATTTATGGAGCAATGGATGAGCAAATACAAAAGCTGGTATCAATTTGTAATTACTACGTATAGGAGCAGGTTCGACGAGCTATTAAAGACAGTGGATGCCATTGCGTTTTCCAGCATGGACGAGCGACTTGAGTATTACCTGAAAAGCCAGGTGCAAAAACTGGGTAATAATCTTAAGATAACACACCAGGAGATTGCTAACGACTTAAACTCATCGAGGGAAGTAATCAGCAGGTTGCTGAAGAAAATGGAAGCCTCAACATTTCCAAAGCCGAGGAGGAATTATTTATTACGCAGCCGGCGGTATTAGAGACAAATTCGGTATTGAATGGATGGTGGATTTTGACTCAAACAATAAAGGGCAATTATAAAACAACAAATTTAGAATGAAAATTACTACCAAACATAATGAGCGTATTGCCAAGATGACTTTTGCCTCTGTTTATCCTCACTATATTTCAAAAGTGGAAAGTAAAGGCAGGACAAAAGAGGAGTTGCTCGAAGTAATAAAATGGTTGACCGGATTTGAAGAGAAAAATTTGCAAGAATTTATTGAAGAGAAAGCAACTTTTGAAACATTTTTCAAAAAAGCAAAATTGAACCCAAATGCTCAATTAATAACAGGTGTAATTTGTGGTTACAGAATTGAAGAAATTGACAACCCATTGACTAAACAAACAAGGTATTTGGATAAGTTAGTGGACGAATTAGCAAAAGGAAAAAAAATGGAAAAAATTTTAAGAACATAAGAAAAACAACGAACAACTAACATTGGGTTTGGCAATAGCAGGGCTTGACGTTGTTAACTCCGGCTGTTCGCTATCAGTTTCATTTCCAGCTTGACGTTTTTCAATGTAGCTTTTTGTTTTTATCTTCAACTTTAGTTTTCCAATCGGCTTCGGTTACGGGCTGACGAATTTCAAATTCGCTACCATCACCAAGCCCCGCTCTTTGTTGTCATGATCTTTTAATTATCGGTAACCAGCAGTGCCTGTTGACCGATGCTTCAGCAGATCTTATAGCTGATATTTATCTTTACCTCTCGATTTAAAATGGTGTTTGTTAAACTGTTTCGGTTCTTACATCAGGTCAATTTTCATTCGCTGTATCTTTGATAGCTTCCTCCACGTATGAATTTTTCAACTGCTCATAGAAGGAATGTTTATCAATCATTAATGCAGCAATATTAGAGATCAATCCTGCGATCATCAGATGAAATATAACGCTATGCCTGTCTGTCATTTCCAATACAAGAATCGCTGAAGTGAAAGGGGTACGGGTAACGCCTGTTAAAAAGCCGACCATGCCGCTTAAGATCAGGATATTGGCATTGGCTCCTCCTATTTCAAAAATGCTGGAAATAAATGATCCCAATGATGCCCCGGCTGCAAGAGAGGGTGCAAATACGCCGCCGGCGGCGCCGGTATTAAACGAGATTATAGGTCCAACTATCCTTAAAAGAACCGTATGCCAACTCATATTTTTTTGGCTGGTAAACAATACCTCGTTCATCAGATCTTTACCCGATCCCAGTACCTGCATATTCAGTAAATAAGCCAAAGTAGCGATGGTAAGTCCAGCACCTAACAGAAAAATAACCGTTTGTAGCTTTGTAAAATTCTTTTTCCATTTCATGATCTTTAAAATCGCTTTGCACATCAGGCTGCCAAGGATACCTGCAATAACCGCGGTAGCTGCGACTGCAAAAAAGATAGAAAATTGCAACCCTTTGACATCGGGATAACCCAGGTAAAGGTAAGGTCCCAGGAATGCCTGGGCAGTTAATCCGGCGATGATTACGGCAGTAAACAAGGCCGTTCTAAAAAACCGCACATGTATTTTTGAAAGCTCTTCCATGGCAAAAATAATTCCTCCCAAAGGCGTATTGAATGCTGCCGCCAGACCGGCAGCGGCGCCGGTAAGTATAAAACTTTGCCTGGAAAGTTTCGGCCATGTGAATGGTATGATATTATTGACCATCCTGAAAATGGATCCCGCAATCTGAATAGTGGGCCCTTCCCGTCCAATGGCACCACCTCCAAGAATCATCATTAAACTGGAGGCGATTTTCGTAAAGATTATTTTCAGACTTAACAATTTTCCTATCGTATGATGGTATTTTGGAGTTGCCAGGTCTATCGCCGCCATCACCTGTGGTATACCACTTCCCTTGGCATTTGGGGCAAAAACCTGAACGATGACCCAGGCTAAAAAAAAACACCCGGGAGCCATAATAAAAATCACCCAGGAATGCCACTGTAATACTTGATGTAGGATCGACTCAAAAAACCCGAATAACTTTGTATAGCCAACAGCAACAAGCCCTACCATAAGAGAAGCGATCCAGAAAGGGAAAGCTTGCAACAAACTAAGTTTAAAGTTATTAGACCCAAGACGGTCGAAGTATTTCTTTAAGTGATGTCTGATTCTGTTAGTAA
>CAXSIE010000260.1:0-4323 GCA_964237295.1 uncultured Flavihumibacter sp.
CACCGTGTTCCTCCCTGTCTCCCTGCCTCCCTGGTTCAAAAACTTACAAGGTTAGCTATTACAATTCAATGCGTAACTTCATACTTAACTTACTACCAGATAAATTCACCACCATGGACACGCGAAGGGAATTTTTAAAAAAAGCAGCACTGCTTTCCGGCGCTGCAGGCATTTTCAGTGCATTGCCGGCTTCTATTCAAAAAGCGCTTGCCATTGATCCAACTATCGGAAGCACCTACCTGGATGCAGAACATGTAGTGATCCTTATGCAGGAGAACCGCTCCTTCGATCATTGCTTCGGAACACTGCAGGGAGTACGTGGTTTTAACGACCCCCGCGCCATAAAGCTGCCGGATGAAAAACCGGTATGGATGCAAACAAATGCTGCCGGCGATACGTACCTGCCTTTTCGCCTTAACATCAAAGATACAAAAGCCACCTGGCTGGGTTCCCTTCCACACTCCTGGACAAACCAGGTTGATGCCCGGAACCATGGTAAATTTGATAAGTGGCTGGATGCAAAAAGATCCGGTCATAAGGAATATGCAGACATGCCGCTGACCATGGGTTACTATACCAGGCAGGATATCCCGTTTTATTATGCAATGGCAGATGCATTCACGGTTTGCGATCAGAACTTCTGCTCCTCACTAACCGGCACCACTCCCAACAGGCTGTTCCTATGGACCGGCACCATCAGGGAAACACAGGACGATACTTCGTTTGCCAATGTTAGAAATGAAGAGGTTGACTATGGCGCGGAAGCCGGCTGGAAAACGTTTCCCGAAAGACTGGAAGAAAGCGGTGTGTCGTGGAAAATATACCAGAACGAAATAAACCTCGCTTCTTTAGATGGTGAAGAAGACGACTGGTTATCGAATTTCTCGGACAATCCCCTGGAATGGTTCAAACAATACCGGGTACGGCATTCAGCAGGGTACCAGAAATATATTGAAAAGCATTTACCCTTGCTTCCTGCTGAAATTGAAACACTGCAAAAACAAATGGCGGCTTTTCAGGCGCCATCGAAAGAATTGGAAGATGCAAAAAAAGCATTGAAAAGAAAACAGCAATTGCTTCAGGTATTGCAGGAGGATCAAAAGAAATGGAGTAAAGAAAATTATGACAGGCTTTCACAACATGAAAAAAATATTCATGAAAAAGCATTCTCCACAAACATCAATGATCCATCTTACCATGAGCTTACCACATTAAAATATGATGATGAAAATGTTGTACGCGAAGTGCAGATCCCAAAAGGTGATGTGCTGCACCAGTTCCGTGATGACGTGAAGAAGGGTGAACTGCCGAAGGTATCCTGGATTGTAGCACCTTCGAATTTTTCCGATCATCCGGGCTCACCCTGGTATGGAGCATGGTATGTATCGGAAGTAATGGATATTCTTACACAAAATGAAGAGGTTTGGAAGAAGACCATTTTCATCCTGGCTTATGATGAAAATGATGGCTATTTCGATCATGTGCCGCCTTATGTGGTGCCACATCCGTATCAGCAAGGCTCCGGACTCGTTTCTGAAGGAATTGATACCCGTGTGGATTTTGTACAGATGGACCAGGAACTGAAAAGAAGGCCGCCTCATGATAGCCGCGAAAGTTCTATCGGACTGGGATACCGTGTTCCGTTATTGATTGCTTCGCCCTGGAGCCGGGGAGGAACAGTTTGTTCCGAAGTTTTTGATCATACCTCTATCCTGCAATTCCTTGAAAACTTTCTTGGTAATAAATCAGGCAAAAAAATTGAAGAATCCAATATCAGTGCATGGCGCCGCACCATCTGCGGTGACCTTAGTTCCGTATTCAAGCCTTACAAGGGAGAAAAAATAAAAATGCCTGACTTTCTCAATAAAGATCATTTTATTGAAAGCGTTCATAAAGCGAAGTTTAAACAGGCGCCTTCCGGCTTTAAAAAATTATCCGGAGAAGAAATCGAAACTGTTAAAAACAATCCTTATTCACTTCCCTTAATGCCGCGTCAGGAAAAGGGTATCCGAAGCTCCTGTGCATTGCCATACCAGTTATATGCTGATGGTAAACTAAGCGCGGATAAAAAAAGTGTTGAAATAAAATTTCAGGCTAAAAACGATTTTTTTGGAAAGCGTTCTGCAGGATCGCCTTTTAATGTGTATGCCAGAAAATACAGATCAGGCACTGAAGGGAATGCTGAAACTGATGTAAAAACCTGGAATTATGCGGTAGCTGCCGGCGATAGTGTAGCGGATACCTGGAAGCTGGATAATTTTGATAAGGGTGATTATTACCTCAGCGTAAACGGTCCTAATGGTTTTTTGCGGGAATTTAAAGGAGATAAAGATGATCCGTTCCTGGATATTACCTGTGAGTACCATCTGAAAAATGCCAGGCCGGATGGTAACATAGCATTACAGATTGTTAACTTAAGCAGCAATCATTCTTACAAGATTGAAATAAAAGACCATGCTTATAAAAGTAACCAACATTCGAACAGTGTCGGTCCTTCGGGCAAAAGCCTGATTGTGCTTGATCTTTCCAAAAGTTTTGGCTGGTACGATTTCAGTGTTTTGATTGGCGGTGCTGCTTCATTTGAAATAAGATATGCCGGCCGGGTTGAAACCGGGACTTCAGGTTTTACCGATCCTGCTATGGGCTAGCGTTAACGGCAGGTAAGTTACTTCTTTAGGCCTCTTTTGTTTGCAAACCACGGAGTCAGGGAGGCATGGAGAAGCACAGTGAAATATAAAACAGATTTTCAGCATATAATTGCTGTAAGCATCTGTATCTTCCTGCCTGCTTAATTTACGGCCAATAATGTTACAACACAAGGCTATGAAAGAGGAAACCTAGTACCCGTTGGCATAGTTATTTAATGTACTAGAGTTAAACATTTTATTATGCCAACTGCATCTAAGGGTAAAAAGGCTGTGCCTGGTGTACCCGCTCCATCTGAAAAAACCTCGAAAAAAGAACCTGCATTGCTTGAATTTTTTGTAGATGAAATCAAAGATATCTACTGGGCTGAAAACCATTTAGTGAAAACGCTTCCTAAAATGCAAAAGTCTGCTACTTCTTCAGCGCTGGCTAATGCGATAAGTGAGCACCTGGCTGTTACCGAAACCCATGTAACCCGTTTAGAAAAAGTGTTTGAGCTATTAGGCGAAAAAGCGCAGGCTAAAAAGTGTGATGCCATGGAAGGCCTTGCCAAGGAAGGTGAAGGTATTATCGAAGATACCGACGAAGGTACTGCAACACGTGATGTAGGTATCATCTTCGCCGCACAAAAAGTAGAGCATTATGAGATTGCTACTTATGGCGGACTAACACAATTAGCTACTACTTTAGGATTAACGGAAGTTGCAGAACTGCTTGCTCAAACTTTGGCCGAGGAAAAACAAGCCGACGAAAACCTTACCAGCATTGCTGAGAAAGATATTAACTACGAAGCGGCAGCGGAAGCTTAGCTTTGTAAAATCAGGTAGCACGAAAGTGTTGCCTTTTTTATTTAATTAAAATTATAAACGTAATATGAGAATTAAGAAGCCTGCCCGGGATAGTGCGCATCCGCAACCGGATGACCTGAAAGCTAAAAATCCCGATAATGAAAAAACGCTCAAACTTGCAGAGCATACGGCTGATGGTACTGATGAGTTTATGACGACCAATACCGGTCTTAAAATTAATGATGACCAGAATTCGTTGAAGGCCGGAGTTCGCGGCCCTTCGTTACTGGAAGATTTTCTACTTCGTGAAAAAATCACTCATTTCGATCACGAGCGCATTCCGGAACGTGTTGTCCATGCCCGTGGTTCCGGCGCTCATGGTGTATTTAAACTATATGAATCTCAATCAGCACTAACTAAGGCTGGTTTTTTAAACGATACCTCTTTGGAAACTCCCGTGTTTGTCAGGTTTTCAACCGTGGCAGGTTCCAGGGGATCGTCTGACCTTGCCAGGGATGTACGTGGATTTGCTGTGAAATTTTATACACAGGAGGGAAATTTCGATCTGGTTGGAAATAATATCCCGGTATTTTTTATTCAGGATTCCATTAAATTCCCTGACCTGATTCATGCGGTTAAGCCGGAACCGGACAATGAAATTCCACAGGCAGCATCGGCGCACGATACTTTCTGGGATTTTATTTCCCTGACCCCGGAAAGCGCTCATATGATCATGTGGTTGATGAGCGACCGTGCTTTACCACGCAGCTATCGTATGATAGAGGGCTTTGGAGTGCATACATTCCGTTTTATTAACGCGGAAGGCGTATCAAATTTTGTAAAATTTCATTGGAAGCCCTTACTGGGAGTACATTCTGTAGCATGGGAC
>CAXSIE010000260.1:4333-7196 GCA_964237295.1 uncultured Flavihumibacter sp.
GCAGAACATTTCAGGGAAAGATCCCGACTTCCATCGCAGGGATCTATGGAACGCCATAGAAAGCGGAAATTTTCCCGAGTGGGAATTTGGCGTGCAGATAGTTCCGGAAGCAGATGAACATAAATATGATTTTGATCTACTGGATTCAACCAAGATAATACCTGAAGAATTGGTACCGGTGCAGCGTATAGGCAAGATGACTTTGAATAGGAATCCTGATAATTTCTTTGCAGAAACAGAGCAGGTGGCATTTCACCTGGGTCATGTAGTGCCAGGAATAGACTTTACAAACGATCCTTTGTTACAGGGACGCCTGTTTTCTTATACTGATACGCAATTGTCGCGTTTAGGCGGACCGAACTTCCAGGAGATTCCTATTAACCGTCCGATCATACCGGTTCATAACAACCAGCGGGAAGGGCACATGCGCCAGACTATTAACAGAGGAAAAGCAAGCTATGGTCCTAACGCACTGGGCGGAGGTGCTCCGTTCCAGGCTAGCAGGGCAGAGGGCGGTTTTGTTTCCTATCCTGAAAGAATTGAAGCTAATAAAGTACGTGAAAGAAGCAAAAGTTTTTTTGATCATTTCAGTCAGGCGACATTATTTTTCAACAGCCAGTCTGAACCGGAAAAAAATCATATCATTGATGCGCTGAGTTTTGAATTAGGTAAAGTGCAAACGATCGCTATCAGGCTTCGTATGTTACGCCTGCTTGCTGAAATTGATAAGGGCTTGGCTACTGAAGTTGCTTTTGCACTCAGGTTACATATACCTAAAGAAAGTGAGGATATGCTGAATCAAAGTGTTCCTGCAGATGCCAATCCGGAAGACTATCAGTCTTTGAAAAAAGAAGGCATTCTTGCTAAATCGGCAGCATTAAGCATGGCTGGCAATACGCTGAGCACCATTAAAACACGGCAGATAGCAATTTTAGCTGCTGACGGTGTGGATGAAGCATCTCTGAATACCGTAAAAAAAGCACTGGCAGGCGAAGGTGCAGTAGTAGAAGTTATAGCTCCAAGACAGGGATACGTCGTATCTCAGAATAATGATCATATACCAGTTGATAAAAGTTTCCTTACGGCCGCTTCTGTTTTATATGATGCGGTATATGTTCCTGGAGGTACTAACAGCATCGCAACGCTGGAAGCTGATCCTGATGCCATTCACTTTTTAAATGAAGCATTCAAGCATTGCAAACCTATTGCTGCGGATGTTCAGGCGTTGCAGGTTTTACAAAGCACTTATTTTTATAAGAAGCTGCCTGCTGATAACAGTACGGATACCGTTCTTACTGAAGGCATAGTGATAAGTAATGATGCAGGTGAACTGGTTAAAAAGTTTATCAGCGCTATTTCCCAGCATAGGTTCTGGCAAAGAGAGAAACCAAGGAAAGTGCCTGCCTAAGATGTGTTAGCTATCAGCAGCGTATGAGCAGACTGATATGTAGCGAAGATTAAGTTATAATAGATCTGAAACAAGAGCCGGTAAATTATGGATTAAATCCATAGTTTACCGGCTCTTTAATTTACATGGAAGATATATACACTTTAAGTAATTATCACTCATACATCGTACAT
This sequence comes from uncultured Flavihumibacter sp., assembly GCA_964237295.1. Lineage (GTDB taxonomy): Bacteria > Bacteroidota > Bacteroidia > Chitinophagales > Chitinophagaceae > JADCRZ01. Next base: position 5,915 of record CAXSIE010000260.1, read on the forward strand.
TCATGTTGTATTGCTGGTAGCTGACGGCTGAAAGCTGACGGCTGATAGCTGAAAGCTAATAAACATGTTCATCATTGACGCACACCTCGATCTAAGCATGAATGCGATGGAATGGAACAGGGACCTGAGGCAACCGGTTAGTACGATCCGGGAAAGGGAAAAAGGCTTATCTGATAAGCCAGACCGTGAGAAGGGTACTGTTTCCCTTCCTGATTTAAGAAGCGGAAATATCGGAATTGTAGTTGCTACGCAAATCGGAAGGTATGTTGCTCCGGGTAACCCCTTGCCCGGATGGCATTCGGCAGAGCAGGCCTGGTCGCAAACGCAGGGCCAGTTAGCCTGGTACAATGCTATGGAAGCTACAGGTGAAATGGTTATGATAAAAGATATCGATGGCCTGGATAAACACCTGGCATACTGGAATAATGGTGAACCGAATGATAAGAAAGCAATCGGTTATATTCTAAGCCTGGAAGGTGCTGATTCCATCGTGTCAGTGGATTATTTACAAATAGCTTATGGAAAAGGACTCAGGGCCGTTGGCCCTGCACATTACGGACCTGGCCGCTATGCTAATGGAACAGATGCAACCGGCGGACTTAATCAACAGGGTAAAGCGCTGATAAAAGAAATGCAACGGCTGAATATTATCCTTGATGCTACGCATCTTTGTGATGATGCATTCCGGGATGCAATGGAACTATATAACGGTCATGTATGGGCGAGTCATAATAACTGCCGTGCCCTGGTTGATCATAACCGCCAGTTTTCAGATGAGATGATTGAAGTGTTGCTGCAAAAAGATGCTGTGATTGGCATGCCGCTGGATGCCTGGATGATGGTGCCCGGCTGGGTTCGCGGCCAGTCCACCCCAAAACAAATGAACTGCTCTCTTCAAATAATGATTGATCACCTCGATCATATCTGCCAGCTTGCCGGTAACGCCCTGCATGTAGGCATGGGCACTGATCTCGATGGTGCATTCGGTAAAGAACAATCGCCTTACGATCTTGACACCATTGCCGACCTGCAAAAAGTTCCTGAATTATTAACTTTAAAAGGATACACTGCAACCGATATTGAAAATATCATGCATGGTAACTGGCTGAGATTTTTGAGAAAGGCCTGGAAGAAACGATGAAGCTCCAACATTATAAAAAATTATTTGTATAATAAAACAAATTCAAATCAAAATGGAAACACCAGCGAAAACAGCAATTACAATAGAAACTACTATTAGCGCTCCTATTGAAAAAGTATGGGAACTGTGGACAAAGCCCGA
>CAXSIE010000260.1:7206-7596 GCA_964237295.1 uncultured Flavihumibacter sp.
ACCCAATGGAATAACGCTTCGGATGACTGGTACACTCCGAAAGCAGAAAACGATTTAAAAGTAGGAGGTGGTTTTCTCGCAAGAATGGAAGCAAAAGATGGAAGCGCCAGTTTCGATTTTACAGGTAAATACACTGCCGTTCAGGATCATGAATACATTGAATACACAATAGCTGATGGAAGAAAGGTAAAACTTAAATTTACCGCAGAACAAAACAACACTAAAATGGTGGAAATATTTGAAGCTGAAGATACGCATCCGATAGAAATGCAACAAAGCGGATGGCAGGCAATACTGGATAACTTTAAGAAGTACGTTGAAAGTAATGGTTAATTGTTAATCACTGTTGTCCGGTAAAAGTATACAGTAAAAATTAAAAAGGAGGCCGAA
>CAXSIE010000261.1:0-6306 GCA_964237295.1 uncultured Flavihumibacter sp.
AAAAAACGTAACTAACAGGAAAGAAAGTAATTGCCAGCTACCTTTCTTGATTCTTTTTTTTAACTGCTTTTTTGAGTTGATGTTGGGTAAACTGGTATAAACAAAACGGAAGTGTTTATTTTTGATGAAGACATCAGGAACGATGATCGGCAATTTAAGAAATCTAAAATATTGAAAATCCCGAACCTTTATCCGGTGAATAGGAAATAAGCATTTGAAACAATACCATACAAACTCTATGCAGCTCAGGTGCTGGAAATTATAAAAGTTAAAATCCAGATCATATGCTGTCTTTAATAAAGACCGGGCACGCTCTAAAATAACCGGGGCATATTCTTCTTCAAATTGCTGATCAGATTGTAACAAGATGTTGGCTGTTTTGGGACTGACTTTCTGAAACATACTATCAAATACAGTAAGTTCGGAATGATTAAGGTGAGGTGTGTCAGTTGTTGAACGGATGTCATCTATAACGTATTGGCGAATGTTTACCACATCATGGTTGGTATTAAAAGTAAATCTCAAAAAGGCTACATCATCACAAACTAAAAATTCTTCGAGTGTAGTCATATGTACGCCATCTTTACCTTCGGCATGATACACATGGTAGTTGTTATATGCGTCACGGTAAACGATTCCCACATGGGAGAAATAGCTGTTCTGAGAAAAAATAAGGCCATCAAGGTAATTTCTATACCTCCTTAACACTATGTCGCAATTCTTGATTAACGGAGCAATCGTTTTGAAATCAATCCTTTTACTTGCTTTTTTTTTGGTATCGGTATGAAAACGGAAGGGAAATAACAGGTTGTATTGGCAATGTGCCAGTAAATCTTTGAAATCAAAATTTTTCTTGTTCCTGAAATAAAATAAGCCGTATGATAAAAATGGGCTAAATGCAATTAAAACTGCCAGCGCTATCCCACATAACTTCAGCTTCCAATCTTTAACAGGTATATAATCAAGGATAAAATTATAGAATATCAGCAAAAGGAGCAAGTACAAACCAAGAAAGCTACTGCATATATAAATCAATTTCCTCCATATAAAAGCGCTATATTTTTTAAGAGATTTCTTATGACTTTCCATTATTAGTCTGGTTATTGTTAAATTTAAATAAAAGAGTTATTGGGATGCCCTTATTTAAAAAAATAATATTTTTTGCAGGTATAGTAGTGAGTATGCTATACCATCCCTGTTCCATATATGCACAATCGCCCGGACTAATGAAAGGCGCTGCCAGTAGATTCATTATGGGTTCACTGACATATCTAAAAACGGATAAAAAGGACCTTTTGATAACAGATGTAAATAACATCTACAACTCCGGTGAATTCAAACCCCTCAACCGATCCGTACTCAATGCCGGCATATCCAGTCAATGCTACTGGATCCATCTCGATATTATCAACAACTCCATCAAGTCAAACAACCTGGTGGTAGATATAGACAACGCCCGATTAAACGAACTGGAGTTATACGAAGCAGCAAACAACACCATCCGGTCTCTCGGCAAGCTCGGCGACTTCTATCCTTTTTATCAACGCGCTATCCTTCATAAAAACTTTTTATACCAGGTATCCTTATCGCCGGGTCAAAAAAAGGATTACTTCCTGTTCGTAAACCAGGTAGGACATGCTTTTGTATTGCCCATTAAGGTTGTAGATTCAAAAAAATTTCAGTCCACCACTTTCAAAGATTACCTGTTCGACGGACTTACCTACGGATTGCTGCTGTTCGTAGCTGTTTTAAGCCTGTTGTTCTTTATAACTTCCAGGCATGCTCTTTATTTGTATTATGGCTTGTACATCATCACAACCATAGTTTGGTTCCTTAGTTATTTTGGATTGGGATATCAATATCTTTGGCCGAACAGCCCCTCGCTCAATACATCTGTCTCCCCTTGCATGGCAGCAATGAATGTACTATTAAACCTGCAGATCTGCCAGATTTTATTGAGATTATCACAAACAAACCGTATCCTCAACCGGCTTGCTAATTACACCAAGCTGGCGCTTTTTCTGGTGGCAGTGTTTCCTATTGCTTACAACCTCAATGCGCATGGGTACGCTGTGAACTTTTTTTACCTCATGATTTTTTTATGCTTGGTATTATTCGCAATGCTGTTAGTGTCGTCCTTAGTAATATATTATGCGTTTAAAGGATTTATAGCTGCTAAATTTTATTTCTTAGCCAGTCTCCTGAAAGCCGGGAGCATCATCAATCTTGCATTACTGGAATTGGGAGTAACGCCTGCTTTTTATAACATGGAAGCAGTTTTGCAGGTCGGGATTTTTATAGAAATCACACTGCTCACCTATGCGCTCGCAACCCGCTATACAAACTATAAAATCAAAACATTTGAAAAGGTAATAGAAGCACATGAAAACGAGCGATCGCTGCTCTCCAAAGAAATTCATGACGGTATCTCCAGTGCGCTTACCGGGATCAATTATGGAATTAAAAATTTTACCCGCGGCATCAATCACCTGCCGGATGATAAAACGGCACAGTTAAAAAGAATATTTGACGAGCTTGGCAAAGTGCAACTGGAGGCCAGGAACATCTCTCACAATACCATGCCTGATTACATTAAAAAAAGTACCATTACAGATATTGTTGAAAAACATGTGGAAGAAATTCAGAACAAGGCAAATAGCAATCCGGCAGGAGCGCAGTGCATCCGGATAAATTTTTCTGCCAACGAACAATTGGTTAACTTTTCCGAAGCGGTTAAGCTGAATATCTTCCGTATCATCCAGGAAGTGCTTATCAATATCCTCAAACACTCGGAAGCTACCAACGCCGATATAATTTTTTCATTCGATAAAAAAGAAATGATCATCATTGCAGAGGATAATGGAAGAGGGTTTATAAATTCGAATCAGGAAGATATTAAGGGAATGGGACTAAAGAACCTGCAGTCAAGAGTGGAACTGTTGGAGGGAAATTTATTTATAAAGTCTCCTGTACACAAGAGGGAACCGGATGCGTCATTGCAACTGCTGACACCCGCCATACAGTATGGAACCATGATTAAAATCAGGATACCTTATAAAAATAATCTATTTAAAAGTACGGGTTATGACTACTGAGAAGAAATATCAGTTTATAATTATTGATGATCATCCGTTTATCCGGGATGGAATTATAAACTTTATAAGCGCTGATAGCCGGTTTGAAGCGATCGGTGAATTTGCCGATACAAGGTCAGTGTTGAACTCTACCTTCAACGGACGTCCCGATGTTATCATCCTGGATTTGAATTTGCCCGGAATAGATGGAGAAAGGTCTTATCCCCTGCTTAAAAATAAATTTCCTGATTGCAAGATTGTGGCATTTACGCAATACGAAGGACGGGACAAAGAATTAAGCAGGCTGGGTTTTGATGGCTATATTGTGAAATCCGAAAAAGACTCTTTGCTGGATGCATTGATAAGCGTGCTGAATGGATTTAAATATTTCAACAGTAACGACAAAATCAACTCCGGTATTCCGGTACTATCAGACAAAATGGATAACTTTCTAAAAGTTAAACTGCTGACAAAACGCGAGATTGAAATCGCTAAATATATCATTCAGGACTTCTCCAACAAAGAGATCGGAGAAAAAATATTTATTTCAGAAAGCACCGTTGAAACACACAGGAAACACATCAAAGAAAAATTAAAAGCAAAAAACAAACGGGAGCTCACTGCGATTTTAAAAGGATATGATTTTAATGAATGAAATGCATACTCATCAAAGGATGTGGTAAATATTACTTTGCTGTTAATATCTACTCGGTAAAAGATATCAAAACTTTGTCTGTTCGTTAATTCAATATCCATGAGGATAATATCCGGATGGTGATGTTGGAAAAAGGCAGGAATGTCTTTTCTTTATATCCTAACAAATAAAGAAGTTGATAAATTTCGCATTAATAGCTCTTTGCATCATTGCCGGAATGTTGTTCAGGCAATCGAAAACACTGCCCGCAGACGCTCACAAAGGGATCAACGCATGGATAATATACATTGCCCTGCCCGCGCTTTCATTAAAATACCTGCCCCATATTCAATGGAGCACGCACCTGTTGCTTGCGGCCATGGCGCCCGTTATTGTATGGTTCGGAGGTTGGTTGTATTGCTCTCTATATCTTTCAGGATCGGGCATTGATAAATCTACTATGGGAGCTATGAAGATAACTTCCGGTTTAAGTAACACCGGTTTTGTAGGCTTTCCCCTGGTTCTGGCTTATTTTGGTGAACAGCATTTAGGTATCGCCGTTATATGCGACCAGATGTCTTTTGCCCTGCTATCAACAGCAAGTGTGATCGTTGCTATTAATTCTTCCAATAAGCAGGTGCTGTCAGCAGGTGTTGTGTTGAAAAAGTTATTTCGTTTCCCTCCTTTCCTGGGATGTTTGGCTGCGTTACTGCTTCCACGGCTTATTGACCTTTCTCCGGTGGAACCTTTGTTTGATAAACTCGCCGCAACGGTAGGGCCGCTGGCCCTTTTTTCTATGGGATTGCAACTTAGATTCAGCGGCTGGCAACAAAATATAAAAAACATTTCCGTTGTACTGGTGTATAAATTATTGATTGCTCCGCTGTTAATATTGTCTGTTGTATTGCTGTTGCATGTAAAAGGAACCGTACCGCAGACGAGTATCTTTGAAGCGGCCATGCCAACTGTTCTTACAGCAGGTGTGATCGCGGATGAATACCATCTGAATCCTACTTTATCAAACCAGGTAATAGGTATCGGTATCATCATTTCTTTTGCCAGTACTGCGATGTGGTATGGCATTATACATTGGCTGGTTTGAATGTCTTGTGGGTACTGTCATTTAGTTCAAGTGTTCAAACCCGGCAGGGGTGATATGATTTAGTTAAGGAGTTCTTTTTAATTACAGCGCCAAGTGATAAGCTGTACTGGCTGCAAATCCCCTCCTTCGGAGGGGACATTATGTCCGAAGGACATAATGGGGGTGGGTTACCGGGCAACATGTTACCGAATGGTAGTAGTTGTGCTTGTCGGTTAGCGTTTTGGATGGTAGTTACTGAATAGTTACAGTCAACCCACCCCCGTTTGGCCTTCGGCTCAAACGCCCCTCCCAGGAGGGGATTTGCAGCCAGGCTTACTTTTCTCTAAATGCTTCCTTTTAAATCTTAAGTTAATGACATTGCCTGAAGAGCTGACACTAATCTGACGAAGACTTCAACATTCAGTGTTTCGTCTACCCCATACCTCATACCCCATACCCCATACCCAAATCTTAGTATTTCTACTATTTCATACCTAAGAGTTACTATCTACCTTTACACCGGTTTAACTCCTAACCGTACCCCCTAACCATGACTAAAATCTGCTCACTCATAGCGATAGCTATGTGCTGCTGTACTTATGTACTTTACGCTCAAAGCTGTCCGCCTAATATAGATTTTGAAGCAGGTGATTTTTCAGGCTGGGAATGTTTTACCGGTACTACTTCTGTAAAAGATGGCAAGAACCTTATTTCTTTGTTTCCTTCCCCACCGAAAGCTGGTATTCACGAAATTGTTCCGGAAACATTTCCGGCAGCACTTGACAAATATGGAAAATTTCCCATGCATTGCCCTTATGGCGGAAAGTATTCTGTAAAGCTTGGAAATGAAGCTACAGGCGGACAGGCGGAGGGGTTGTCTTATACATTTCAGGTTCCGTTAGGCATCGACACTTTCAGCTTTACTTATTTTTACGCCGTAGTATTTCAGAATCCTAATCATAGTCCTCATGAACAACCACGCTTTTTTGTAACTGCCTATGATGTAGTTAGCGGGGCACTTATAAATTGTGCTTCTTATGATTATGTGGCCACCGGTTCAATTCCCGGTTTCAGGGTGTCTGAGGTTCAGCCGGATGTTTTGTATAAAAGCTGGTCTCCTGTTTCCATACAATTCGCAGGACTGGCTGGAAGAAAAGTGCGGCTTGAATTTAAAACAGCGGATTGTACGCTGGGCGGACATTTCGGTTATGCTTATGTTGATGTGGGTGCAGGTTGCTCTAATGTTTTAGCCACCGCTCCGTATTGTGTGGAAACCAATTCACTGCTTTTGAATGCTCCCTACGGCTTTCAACATTATACCTGGTACAATAGCGACTATAGCGCAGTTGTAGGCAACCAACAATCATTAACTATCAGTCCGCCTCCGGCTACAAGCGGGGTCTTTCATGTAGATATCATTCCTTATCCGGGGTACGGTTGCAGGGATACCGCTGATGCGGTAATCCATCCGCTTCCGGTGCCTGCAATCCCGGTAGCGGACTCCACCTATTCTTATT
>CAXSIE010000261.1:6316-7589 GCA_964237295.1 uncultured Flavihumibacter sp.
CTTCCGCGCCGGCCTTAACGGCTACCCCGCTTACAGGGAATGACTTGCTATGGTACACTACTGAAACAGGAGGTATCGGCAATCCTAATGCGCCCATACCATCTACAGCAAAAGCCGGAGCTTTTACGTACTACGTAACACAGAAAATGTTGTTTGGCTGTGAAAGCGCAAGAAAGAAAATTACCGTAACCATAAATTTAACCCCTTCAGCTTCTTTTATTGTCAACAAAAATTTACAATGCCTTAAAGAAAACAAGTTTGAATTTAAAAGCACCTCTTTCAATCTTCAAAACAGCAATTATATATGGGATTTCGGTGATGGACATACGTTATCTTCGGCCGACTCAAATACAACCTATAGCTATGCCTCTTATGGTATATATAATGTTCAGCTTACAGCGGTAAACCCGCCATCCTGTTTCAGTAAAAAAATAATTACAGTTTCCGTTGCTGCCAACCCTGTGGCATCTTTTAATTATCCGTCACTGATATGTGAAGGCCAGACGGCTGTAATTCTTAAAGACAATTCAAGTGTACCTGGTGAGCTGGCTACCATAAATAACTGGTGGTGGAATATCAACGGCAACAAAGTAATCATACAAAACCCTGATTCTTTTATTATAAAGTCAGGTGGCAGTTTACCCGTACAACTGGTGGTTGGCTCCACGGCAGGATGCAGATCGGATACCAGCAGTAAAATCATAAATATCCGTTACAGGCCATTATCTAAAATTACCTATAGCAACCCGTTATGTGATAATGAAATATTAAAGTTCACCAGTCTGTCATCAATGCCGGCCAATGCCTCACCTGAATACGTATCCAAATGGTACTGGCAATTTTCTAATGCAACCAATTCATTGTTACAACATCCTTCACAACTTTTCAATGCAGGAGTTTATAATGCAAGGCTGATCGTGGAAAGTAATTATGGTTGTAAAAGTATGGAAGCAGACAGCGTTTTTATCGTCCATGCCAAACCGCAGATAAAACTTTTCATAAACGACTCCTGCATTCTGCGAACAATAAAATACCAGGCATCGGATTCAACGAAAACCGTCAACAAATGGTATTGGGATTTTGGTAACGGTTTAATTTCCGCATCGCCCTCTGTAAATAAAACATACAACCAGCAAGGTGACAGGCCGCTCATCCTGTTCGGACAAACCGTTTACGGTTGCAGGGACACTATCATAAGGCCTTTTACTATTTATGATAACAAAGCCTTTGCAGGAAGGGATACCATCGCGGCCAAAGAGGAACCCGTATACCT
>CAXSIE010000262.1:0-7570 GCA_964237295.1 uncultured Flavihumibacter sp.
ATGTACATTTTCTCAGCGAGATATACCGCCAGCAACCTGTAAGTGGTGTGGGAGTGCATAATAAAATGGAATACCGTCCACTAGAAGGTTTTGTACTTGCAGTAACTCCTTTCAATTTTACAGCAATCGCGGGTAATCTTCCTACTTCTGCCGCTATGTGTGGGAATGTGGTTGTTTGGAAACCTGCTTATACACAGATTTACAGTGCACAGATGACCATGAAAGTACTGAAAGAAGCAGGTTTGCCAGACGGTGTTATAAACCTGATATATGTTGACGGTCCTGAATTGGGAAAAATTTGTTTTAGCAACCCTGACTTTGCAGGCATCCATTTTACAGGTTCTACGGGCGTGTTTAATTCCATATGGAAAGAAATAGGGATGAATATTGGTAAGTACAGGTCGTACCCGCGGGTAGTTGGTGAAACCGGTGGAAAGGATTTTGTTCTTGTTCATAAGTCTGCAATGGCAGATGTAGTAGTTACTGCGCTGATAAGAGGAGCTTTCGAATACCAGGGTCAGAAATGTTCCGCTGCTTCAAGGGCCTATCTGCCCGATAACATTGCTGATGAGGTGAAAGAAAAACTGCTGGTTACGCTTAAGACAATAAAAATGGGAAGTGTGGAAGATTTTTCTAATTTTATCAACGCCGTGATTGATGAAAGAAGCTTTGATAAATTAAAAACTTATATAGATAATGCAAAGGCAGATGAAAATGCTGCTATAATCACAGGTGGTAATTGTGATAAAACAAATGGCTATTTTGTAGAACCAACCATCATCGAAGCAAAAGATCCTAAGTATGTAACCATGTGCGAAGAACTGTTTGGTCCGGTTCTTACCCTATATATTTATCCGGCCGATAAATTTGAGGAGACGTTGGAACTGGTTAATTCCACTTCACCCTATGCATTAACCGGATCTGTAATTTCTCAAAATAGGCAGGCAGTGGAACTGGCAACAGCCAAACTGCGAAATGCAGCCGGTAACTTTTATATTAATGATAAACCTACCGGGGCAGTGGTTGGACAGCAGCCATTTGGCGGTGCGCGTGCTTCGGGAACCAATGATAAGGCTGGTTCTATTTTGAACCTCTACCGTTGGTTAAGTGCCCGCACCATTAAGGAAACGTTTAATCCGCCTACCGATTACCGTTATCCTTTCCTGGGATGAGCGCTTTAAATTACCTTACAAGTTTATCAAAGTTCACTGTTTTTATTGAGGGTCTTCTTCATTTGAGCTATTTTTATAAAAACATTTTTTGAAGACAATCCTCAACCAGGAGCAACTCTCCATAACCATACAGAGATTATGTCACCAAATACTCGAAAACCATCTCGGACTGGATAATACTGTATTGATAGGGCTTCAGCCCAGAGGTATCTATGTTTCAAAAAGAATTGTTGAGCAACTGAAAAAACAAACCATTTCGGGAAAAGTATTGTATGGTAAACTTGATATTACTTTCTATCGGGATGATATAAGAAAACAGCTTCATGTTGCCAATCAAACAGACATTCCTTTTAGCATCCAAAACAGGAATGTTATCTTAATTGATGATGTATTATATACCGGGCGTACCATCCGTGCGGCTCTTGATGCTTTGCTCGATTACGGACGTCCCGCCAAAGTAGAACTTTGTATCCTTATAGACAGGAGGTTCAGCCGACAGCTTCCTATTCAACCGGATTATGTAGGGAAAGCCATTGATTCTATCATTTCCCAGAAGGTAAAAGTTTTCTGGCTCGAGAAAGATGGAAAAGAAGAAGTGCTATTGATTTAAGACTTCGTTTGAAAACCTATAGATTACAGGATTGAAAGAAGAACTTGCTCCATGTTTATCTTTTACCTTAATTTCGCCTTTTAATGCAACTAAGTACAAAACATCTTCTTGGCATTAGAGACCTTGCCTACAGGGATATTAAGCTTATCTTAGACACAGCCACCCAATTTAAAGAAGTTTTACAGCGGCCAATAAAAAAAGTGCCGTCACTCCGGGAAGTAACCATTGTGAACCTTTTTTATGAAAACTCTACCCGTACCCGGATATCTTTTGAACTTGCTGAAAAGCGCCTCAGCGCAGATACCATAAATTTTGCAGCAAGCGGTTCCTCTGTTTCAAAAGGTGAATCATTGCTGGATACTGTTAATAACATTCTCTCCATGAAAGTTGATATGGTGGTGATGCGGCACAGCGCCAGCGGCGCACCCCATTTTTTAGCCAAACACATACCCGCGGCGATTATAAATGCCGGCGATGGAATTAACGAACATCCCACACAGGCATTACTCGATGCGTTTTCAATCCGTGAAAAATTAGGAAGCCTGGAAGGTAAAAAAGTGGCTATCATTGGCGATATCATGCATTCGAGGGTGGCATTGAGTAATATCTATTTGTTGAAAAAAATGGGTGCGGAAGTGATGGTTGCCGGTCCGCCTACATTAATTCCAAAATATATAGAAGAGGCCTTTAATGTAATTGTTGAATACAACCTTAAAAAAGCATTACAATGGTGCGATGTGGCCAATGTGTTACGGATACAATTGGAAAGGCAGAACCAGGTACTGTTCTCCTCTTTAAGAGAATACAATCTTGCTTATGGTGTAAAAAAAAACATGCTTGATTCATTGGGTAAAGAAATTGTTATTATGCATCCGGGACCTATTAATCGCGGGGTAGAAATTGATAGTGACGTGGCAGACAGCAGCCAGTCAATAATTTTGCAGCAGGTAGAAAATGGAGTGGCCGTTAGAATGGCAGTATTATATTTGCTTGCAGGTAGCGGAGGAGAGTAGCGTAATACATAAGGCGGAAAGTTACCGTTAGCACAAGATTGGCCACAAAGGCTCGAAGGATTTAAATTAGCTAAAGGAAAACCTAAAACACATTCCGGAATAAGCACTAAAAATCAGCACATGGATAGAATCTGTCTTTTTCCCGGAACTTTTGATCCCATAACCATTGGCCATCTCGATATTATAAATCGCTCCCTGAAGATTTTTGACAAGCTGGTTATTGGTATTGGACGTAATGCCAATAAGGCCCCGATGTTTTCCGAAGAGCAACGGCAATTATGGATACAGGAAATTTACAAGGAGCACCAAAATGTGGAAGTGGTGGTTTATGACGGCCTTACTGTGGAATGCTGTAAAAGTATCAATGCGCATTTCATATTAAGAGGTATTCGCTATGTTAATGATTTTGAATATGAAAAAGCTATTGCCGATATGAACCGGAGCCTGGATAATGATATTGAAACTGTTTTTCTAACCTGTTTGCCTCAATTTACTTCAGTAGCATCAACGCTGGTCAGGGATGTAATCCGCAATGGAGGCGATGCTTCTCAGTTTCTTCCGGAACCTGTTGTACTGTCGCTTATGAAAATCAAATAACCTGTAAGAGTAATTTTTTTTGCAAATAAATTCAGCAACAATGTCTATCTGGTTTAAAAAAGATCTGGCAGTTGAAGACTTGCTTACCCTGGGTGATGCTACTATGAGTGAACACCTGGGAATGGAATGGGTGGAAGTAGGTGATAATTACTTAAAGGCAAGGATGCCGGTAGACCATCGTACAAGGCAACCTTACGGATTGCTGCACGGAGGTGCTTCCGTTGCCCTTGCTGAAACAATTGGTAGTGTTGCAGCAGCGATGGTAGTGGATTATACAAAATATTACTGCGTTGGATTGGAAATCAATGCCAATCATGTTCGTGCCGTGAAAGAAGGATTTGTAACCGGCACAGGCAGCCCAATTCATATTGACAGCACTACGCAGGTTTGGGATATAAAAATTTATAATGAATCGGGTAAACTTGTATGCGTTAGCAGGTTAACGGTGGCTGTGCTGAAAAGAAAAGAGGAATAAAGTGATAATAGACTTAAATGACTTTTATGTGCGCTTAGCCGTCAGGAGACCGATGCGGAAAGTATTTTTTACTGATTGCTGATAGCCGGTATCATTAGAATCACCGCACAATTGTACTAAAACTTGAACTCAATTACTTCCTTAACCGAAGGATAAGTATTGTTCCATACTTCCTGCAAATTTTCTCTTTTCAACCATTTCACTTCCTGTATATCTTCTTCGGACTGAGGAACCAGTTTTTCCCTACTGTTTGATAGCATCCTGTACCAGTAACTTTCTTTAAGAATGTGCTTGCCGTTTTCCGAATAAGTATGATAAGTAGTTAGTAAAAATTCTTTTAAGGCTACGCCAGTCAGTCCTGTTTCCTCGGTAACTTCCCGGAGGGCACATTCTTCAATAGATTCGCCGGAATCCAGTTTTCCCTTGGGAAGATCCCATTTTCCTCTCCGGATCATAAAAAGTATCTCCTGATGTTCATTTTCAATCAGTCCGCCACCGGCTTGTATGATGATAAATTTTTTCCAGAACGCCTGTTTTAATTTTTCGAGGTCTTCATGCAGAAATATTCCTGCATGTATTTTTACCGACTGCATTTCATGTATCATTGAATTTACTGCCGGGGAGGATAACTCATCTATAAATACTGCATCATCATGGTGCACAAAAGACTCCAGTTCGGAGTTTATCTGATCGCAAAGAAATAAAGGTTTATCGTTAAAATATATTTTAATATACATGTAGTTTTTTAAAAAATCAGTAGAGTAGTTTTATCAAACAATATTTAAGGTACTCTAATACCGGTTCGCATGGCTTGAAAACAATAATTTATTTTAAAATTCCGGATTTTCTTAATCCTGCTCTAATTTAGCGCCATGACCAATCAAAAAGCTGTAGCTGAAAAGCTCTTACAGATCAGTGCTATTCAACTCAATGTACAATCCCCTTACACCTGGGCAAGCGGCTGGAACAGTCCGATTTATTGCGATAACCGCAAAGTCTTGTCATTTCCTTATATCAGGGAATTTATTAAATCAGAAATGTGTAACCTGATTTTCGAAGATTTTCCGGAAGCTGCCATGCTTGCCGGTGTTGCCACCGCAGGTATTGCCTGGGGGGCGATGGCTGCCGACCAGTTAAAACTACCTTTTATTTATGTTCGGCCTAAACCTAAAGAACACGGATTGGGAAACCAGATTGAAGGATTTTATGAAAAGGGCCAGAAAACCGTTATAATTGAAGACCTGGTATCCACAGGAAAAAGCAGTCTGCAGGTGGCAGAGGTACTTAGAAATGCCGGATTGGATGTTGTGGGTATGGTTTCTATTTTTACTTACGGTTTTGAAGAGGCTGCTGCTAATTTTCAAAAGGCGGATCTTATTTTAAAATCACTCACAAATTATCCGGAGCTGATCAGTATGGGTATTGAAAAAGGCATCGTTTCAAAAGACCAGGAAAGTATATTGTTAAAGTGGAGCGCCAACCCTTCGCAATGGAAAGGACTTTAATTAAATTTGAGTGATAAAAGATACAAAAATGAAAAAGTTGCAACTTGTTCTATTATTGATAGTAGGAACAGTGAGTATTTCAATGGCGCAGGTTAAAAAGAAAGCGCTGGTCACAGTAACGGTAAGCACTCCCGGAATACAGTGTGACGAGTGCAAAAAAGTAATTGAACAATTTATGGCACGTGAGGAGGGCGTAACCAAAACGATAGCTGATTTTAAAAGGAAGGTTACAAAAGTTACCTATTGGACAGACCGTACCAATCCCGAAAATATTAAAACGGCTATTGCTAATGCTGGATTTGATGCGGATGATATAACCGCTAACCAGGAATTTGCCAGAAAATTGCCGCCTTGTTGTAAGAAAAGTTAAGCTGTCATATTACTGTTCCAGTACAGTACAAAACTTTATAAATTTTGATAATTAAGGGTCAATTGAAAGATTGGCTTTTTTTAATACAGAGGCCACAGAGGAAAGGAACATAGAGAAATGCATAGAGATTAGAACCTCTTTGCATCTCCTCTGTATTCCTTCCCTCTGTGGCTTCTGTGTTAAAAATTCTTAGAATGCCAAACCCTAAATCAAAATAATTTAAACCTTTGCTTTCCCTCATAGGAAAAAGGAAAATTAAAAAAGAATATTCCTTTTCCCAGTTTTGCCTTTCCCGTCATTTTCAGATCAACTTCATTGGAAAATAATGATCCGACCGAATTAGAAATTAAGGTCTTCATATCAACATTCAAACGTACCGGAATGTAAAAGGAATCATTTTTAGGAATGCTCATTAACGTATCTAAAGTAGACCTACCTATATATTTATTATTAACTGAAATATCCATTTCCGCTCTTTTTAATTTCATCCGGAAATTATTAGGATTATAAAACTTGACATCTGCCGAAATGACAGAGCTTCCCAGTCCCAAAGACAATACATTAAAATTTTGAACATTCAAATATTGAAGGGATTTGGGCTTCCCGCAGCTGATCGTTACAAAAAATAAAATCAACAGCAGTAAAGACGGTAAAGAATACCTCATTTCATTATTGTTTTAATGCAAAATAGGGTGGTTTTGAGAGTTCCTCAAAAATCATTCTATTTTCCCGATTCAGCTATGCTAATAAAGTTAGTCTTTTATATAATACTATTTTAACAATACTTAATTCAATAAAACTAATTAATTTAGCATTTACGAAATGTTATAAATTATTGTTTTACAATTAATTATTATTTATATTTATATTTTATTAAAATATAAGAACATAGAACAGAAGTATATAAATGCATACCTTTCAATTCTTTTTTAACCTCTAGATAATATCATGTATAAGAGTTCATTAATAATTGATTTTCAATATTTTGCAAGTATTATTTATTATAAATTAATAATTAAAGATTTATATATAATATTTGATGTATGTATTGAACATAAAAAAAAGAGTTTTGCCAACCGGGCCATAATTTCCGGGGCAAACGGCAGGATTGTTTTATCAGTACCCTTAATAAAAGGGAGAAATCAAAAAACAATTTTAAAGGATGTGAGGATAGCGAATGCAGGGAATTGGCAGTTAATGCATTGGAGAAGTATTGTTTCATCTTACAATAATTCTCCCTGGTTCAAATATTTTAGTGACGATTTGGCAGGTATTTTTAGTAAAAGATTTGAATTTTTATTAGATTGGAACTTGACGTGTTTTGAGTGGACGTTGAAGATTATGAAGATGGATATTAACTATGAGGTTACTAGTGAGCAGGTTAAAATCCTATCTGGAATGGAGGATTATAGAAATAAAATTATCCCTGGTGCAGATCAGTCTGTTAGTGCTATCCGCTACCCGCAAGTTTTTGAAAATAAACTGGGTTTTTTACCGGATTTAAGCATTTTAGACCTGTTATGTTGTGAAGGCCCGAAAAACGCGGTATTGCTCTTAAAGTCTCAAGGTTAAACTATTTACAGAAAAAATATTCTATATAATCCCTTAAATAGGTCTATTTTGTAATTCTTCTATTTATTTCTTGTCACCTCATGATAAAACTGATCTTACTAACGGGTGTGTTAATGGTTTTTGTTCCTGCCATAGGGCAGGATTTTTCAAATAAGGGGAAGGATTTCTGGATCGCGTATGGTAATCATGTAAGAATGTTTGAGACGATAACAGCTGCGAACCAGGCGGAAAAAATGGAGCTTTATATGACCTCGGA
>CAXSIE010000263.1:0-7335 GCA_964237295.1 uncultured Flavihumibacter sp.
AAGTAGCCGTAAGTTTAAAGAATGTATTCAATGCAACTTCCGATGGTGTTGCCTATGCCCTGAAAGCCATGGGCTATAACGCTAATGAGGTTGGGCGCGCAATAAAGAATACCTGGAATTGCACTGTGGATGATGTATCCTGGGCTATGAAAGCGGTGGGATATACGGCGCAGGAAGTTTCCAACAGTTTAAAAAGCGCCTATAATGCAACTGCACAGACGGTTACCAATACACTCAAAAAATGGGGCTATGCCGCCGATGATATTGCCAGAAATCTTAAAGACACTTTTAATGCAGACTCCGTTGCTGTAGCTGACATTATGAAGAAGGCGGGCTTTGCAGCGGATGATGTTGCCAGGGGCATTAAAAATGCCTGGAACTGCGCCACTACCGATGTTACCTATGCCATGAAAGCAGTAGGCTATACCGCCGATGAGGTAGCCGTAAGTTTAAAGAATGTATTCAATGCAACTTCCGATGGTGTTGCATATGCCCTGAAAGCCATGGGCTATAACGCTAATGAGGTTGGGCGCGCAATTAAGAATACCTGGAATTGCGCTGTGGATGATGTATCCTATGCCATGAAAGCAGCGGGTTATACGGCACAGGACATTTCCAACAGTTTAAAAGACGCCTTTAATGCAGATGTTCATACAATAGCCAGAAGTCTCAAAAGATGGGGCTATGCGGCTTCCGACGTAGCCAATGCCGCTAAGAATACTTTCAACCTGGGCATCAACGATACTGCATTCGTTTTGAAGCAGGCAGGCTTTGCGGCAACTGATGTAGCTTCGGCAGCGAAAAGTGCTTTCAATGTAAGTGCTGAAGCTGTGTCAAACGCCTTGAAAGCAGCGGGGTATGTACCGAACGAAATAAAGAATGCGTTTGTAAGCCTGGGTGGAGATTTCAAGAGTTTTGCAGACAGTGCATGGAAAGCAATCACCAACCCTGATACTTTTAACCCTACCAAATGGTAGAAGCACCTTAACCTTGATTTTAAACCAACCATTTTAAACATCTTATATTCATAAAGACTATTCAAGCACCTATACTTTCTGAAGGGTATATAATAACCGGCTGCATCTTTGAAATCTTGAGTTTCCCTGAAGAATTGACCATCTAGTGTTATGTTCATTGTAAAATGACGTACTATCTATTGGTTGTTTGGATATTTTTGAACCACGGAGACAGGGAGGAACACGGTATTAATTGAATATACATACATTCAATTAATACCGTGTTCCTCCCTGTCTCCCTGTCTCCGTGGTTCAAAAATACTTACAAGTACAGTTAGTATTTTTCAATACGTAATTTCATACTTAACTTAACCATAGGGAATTAGGAAAAGATCATTCTTAATTTCCTCGTTATAGAAAATATTGCCAATGTTTTCTTCAAAGCTGGTACATCTATTTTAACGGGATTAGGGAACAATCCTTAATGTCAGAAATAAATTGACCATTTGCTTTGCAGGGAGAGATAATGCAATAGGCAGTCTTACATTATCACGCAAAGAAACGCCCTTATGGCCGGGACTTCCTCTACTTCCAACCGCCGCCTAATGACCTGTATAATTCAACTTTTGCACTCAATTGATCACGTGTTATCGCAGCAAGTTCCAGTTCGCTTTGCAATACATTGCTTTGTGCGGTTATCACTTCCAGGTAGTTTGCCATGCCTGAAGAAAATAACATGTTAGCGCTTGAAATTGCATGTTGCAAAGTGTTTACACGGTTTGCTGCAATGCTTTGTTCTGTCTTCAGTTTTTGAATTCTTACCAATGCATCCGACACTTCTCCAACCGCATACAATACGGATTGACGAAACGCTATGACCGACCTTTCCCTGTCAACCTTTGCCAATGCATAAGCTGTTGCCAATTGCTTTTTTTGAAATAGCGGCTGCACGATTCCTCCTGCAACAACACCGAACAAAGCGGCTGGAACATTGAACCAGTTGGTTGCTTTAAATGAGTTCAGACCGCCACCCGCAGTAATGCTCACTGTCGGGTACATGTTTGCTTTGGCAATTCCTAACTGGGCATTAGCCCTTGTTAAAGCAAGTTCATAACTTCTTACATCAGGTCTGCGGCTTAGCATTTCAGTTGGCACGCCTGCAGATAAAGTATCAGAAATATGTACCTGGTTTAAATTTGCATTTCTTTGTATGCTATCAGGAAGTTCACCTGCTAAAATGCTTAAGGCATTTTCCTGTATGGCAATGTCTCTTTCCAGCTGCGGCACCAGTGCTGCTGCGCTTTGCTGCTGTGCTTCTGCCTGCTGAACAGCTAATGCGGTTACCTGTCCGGCATCGTATTCAAAGCGGATGATGCGCAAAGTGCTGTCATTTAAAGCAATGTTTTTCCGGGCAATTTTGATTTGTGCATCCAGCATTAACAGGTTATAAAATCCCTGTGAAACGTTTGCTACAATGTTGGTTTGAATTGCTTTCCTGGCTTCTTCGGTTTGCAGGTATGCAGCCCAGGCACTTGCTTTCTGGTTCTTTATTTTACCCCAGATATCTGCTTCCCACGATAAGGCTATGTTAGCTGAATAATCTTCCATGTGCGTAGTTCCTAAAAAAGATTTGGCGCTCAAACCGTTCAAGCTGTTATCCGAAGGGCGATTTGAGTTGGCAGTCACCTGTAATGCTGCATTGGGCAGATATGACCACTTTGTTTGTTTAAGCAGCAGTTGTGCCGTTTCTATATTTTTAAGAGCTAACTGCATATCATAATTCTTTACAATGGCGACATCTATCAGCTTTTGCAGCGAAGCATCTGTAAAAAGTTCTTTCCATTGTATAGCTGCAATACTGTTGGTATCTTCCGTAACAGCGTTTCTGAAATTATCAGGTAAAGGCGCCGTGGGTTTTGCCATATCCTTTGACATGTTACATGCAGTAAATACTACAGGCAACAGGATAAAAATCAAACTATTTTTAATTTTGGTCATTTTGTTTTTATTTAATCGGACTTGCTGTTCACAAGCCATTTTTTTTGTGGTTGATTCTGTGTTAGTTTCTTTTTCATATGCTCCTACGAGGTTTGTGGCCTAAGCCAATACACCATTGGCATGATGAACAGGCTCTGCATGATGAGGCGCAATTTTTACTTTTGGTTTGCCTGTTATTTTCTCCTGTAACGATTGAAAAATAACGAAGAGCACCGGGATGATAAAAAGACCTAAAAGTACACCTGTTACCATACCACCAGCCGCGCCAATACTTATAGAGTGATTACCCTGCGCTGATGGTCCTGTTGCTATACTCATCGGGAACAGTCCGAAAACGAAAGCAAGCGAAGTCATGATAATAGGGCGCAACCTGAGCTTTGCCGCTTCTACCGCCGATTGTACCAATCCGAGCCCTGCTTTGCGCCGCTGAACGGCAAACTCAATAATAAGGATGGCGTTTTTGGCAAGCAATCCTATCAGCATGATCAGCGCTACCTGCACGTAAATGTTGTTTTCGATACCGGTTAAACCCAATACCGCAAACACACCGAATATGCCTGTAGGTATAGAAAGGATCACTGCAAGCGGCAACAGGTAACTTTCGTATTGTGCTGACAACAGGAAGTAAACAAACACCAGGCAAAGAATAAACACGATGACCGCCTGTCCGCCTGACGAAAGTTCTTCACGGGTTTGCCCTGAAAACTCGTAAGCATAGCCTGATGGCAACTGTTCCTTAGCGGTTTCTTCAATTGCCCTGATGGCATCACCGGAACTAAAACCTGGCTTCGGAATGGCATTTACCTGAATGGAATTGAACAGGTTATAACGCGACGCAGTTTCTGAACCATAAACGCGGGTTAATTTTACCAAGGTATTTATCGGCACCATTTCGCCGGTTTTGTTTTTAACAAATACCCGGTCTATAGATGCGGGGTCGGTTCTGTCGGTAATATCAGCCTGAACAACTACCCGATAGTATTTACCGAAGCGGTTAAAGTCAGACGCCTGTGCGGTACCGAAGTACGCCTGCATGGTTTGTAAAACATCTTTAACATTCACACCCAGTTGAGCGGCTTTTTCATCATTAACTTCCAATTGCAACTGGGGATAATCTGCTTTGAAAGAAGTAAAGGCATAAGCGATTTCTTTTTTCTGCATAAGCTTTCCGATGAAGTTGTTGGCTAAGCCGCTGAACTTATCCAGTTTGCCACCTGTCTTGTCCTGCAACACCAGGTCTAAGGCTTCCACGTTGCTAAAACCAGGTACCGTGGGAAAGCTGAACACAAAGAAAGTTCCGCCGTTTACTGCGGCTAATTGTCCGCGAATGGTGTTTTGTATCGCATCTATATCTTTCACTTCGCCCCTGTCTTTATTTGGTTTTAACAGCACGAATACCACTGCTGCTGACGGACTGTTAGAATTGGTCAACAGGTTGAAACCTGATATGGATGTTACAAATCTTGATGCAGGCAAGGCCCTCAATTTTTCTTCTGCCTGGTTGAGGATTTTGGTAGTACCATCCAATGATGTTCCTGATGGTGTTGAAACAGAGATGGCTACAAAGCCCTGGTCTTCTGTTGGAATGAAACCGGATTTGGTGGTGTTTACCAGGTAAACGGTAAACACAGCTATGATTGCAAGCCCGCTTACGCCCACCCATTTGTGCTTAATCAGAAATCTTATTCCACCTACATAGCGACTGGTAACGGAATTAAAGCTGCTGTTAAATCCGTCGAAGAATTTTTGTTTGAAACTTCTTTTTTTGGCAATGGTTCCATCTGCTGCTACCGAATGTTTGTCCTTTAAAAACAAGGCGGCTAATGCGGGACTCAAGGTTAAAGCGTTAACGGCAGATATCACGATAGCAATTGCCATGGTAAAGGCAAACTGCCTGTAAAATATGCCTGTAGAACCTTCCATAAAACCAACGGGCAAAAATACCGCAGCCATTACCAGCGTTATGGAAATAATTGCCCCGGTAATTTCATGCATCGCTTCAGTAGTTGCTGCCTTGGGTGCTAAATGTTTGGTTTCCATTTTTGCATGCACCGCCTCTACCACTACAATGGCATCATCCACCACAATACCTATTGCAAGAACCAATGCAAACATGGTAAGCAGGTTAATCGAGAAACCGAACAAGCTCATAAAGAAGAATGTGCCTAAAATGGCGACCGGAACAGCGATTGCAGGAATAAGTGTTGACCGGAAATCCTGTAAGAAAAGAAAAACTACAAGAAACACCAGTATAAAGGCTTCTATCAATGTGTGCTCCACCTGGGAGATCGACTCGTCAAGAGCGGTTTTTGTACGGTAAAACTGATTGTATTTAATACCTGCCGGAAAATCCTTTGCTGATTTCTCCATTAGTTTATCAATAGCTATCTGTATCTGGTTCGCGTTTGAACCAGCCAGTTGTATAACACCGATGCCTATGCCGTCTTTACCATTTAAGTGGGTAAAACTTGTATAAGAATATGCTCCCAGTTCAACGCGCGCCACATCTTTTAAATGTAAAATAGAACCATCTCCGTTTGCACGTACCACGATGTCTTCATATTCCTCTGGTTTTGTCAGCTTGCCTTTATATTTTATAATGTATTCAAACACTTCCTTGCTGCGTTCGCCTAATTTGCCGGGTGCTGCTTCCAGGTTTTTGTCCTGTATAGCTGCCATCACTTCGGCAGGCGCAATTTTATAAATCGCCATCTGGCTGGTGTTGAGCCATACACGCATGGAGTAATCTTTTACACCGCCAAATATCACTGCGGCACCAATTCCCGGAATACGTTTTAACTCGGGAATAATATTGATTTGTGCATAGTTCGCAACAAAAGTCTGATCATATTTTTTAGGATCTTCTGTGTATATTCCGATTGCACCTATCAAACTGTTTTGTTGTTTGGTGGTGGTGATACCTTGCTGCACCACTTCCGAGGGTAACTGGCTGGTAGCCTGTGTTACACGGTTCTGTACATTTACCGCAGCCTGGTCGGTATTGGTGCCCTGTTTAAAATAAACGGTAATAGCCAATGAGCCATCGTTACTCGCAGTCGAGCTCATGTAGCTCATGTTTTCAACACCGTTGATGCTTTCTTCAAGCGAAGGAGCAACGGAACGCAACACTGTTTCAGCATTGGCTCCGGGATAAACGGCTGTAACAAGTACAGCAGGCGGAGCAATATCAGGAAATTGCTGCAAGGGCAAACGGAGCAATCCCATTACACCCAGTATAACCAGTAGAATTGAAATGACGGTTGCTAGAACCGGTCTTTCTATAAATTTTTGAAACATAATAGTATAATTGATCAGTTAGTTTGTTGTCTGAACCTTGAAGATGTGGGAATAGGAACGCATCTTTTATAATCCTTTTTAATCTTGATAATCCAGGTTCTTGTTAGACAGTTCTTTAGCCGTTCAAGCTTTTTTTGAAAGCCGAATAATGAATCTTACCGTATAAGTGAATGATAAAGCAATGTTTAATAGAAGTACAAAAGCCAACTACCAAAACATGGCTTCAAAAACCTTTAAGGGTTTGGGCTTTTTGGCGCTGCAACCATTGTTATCTCAGCCTTGGTTTTTACAGTTTCGGGTTTGATGATAGTGCCTTCAGTCAGGTGGTCAAGCCCACTGAACACGATGCGGTCTCCTGCTTTTACGCCTTCCTTTATAATGTAGTCGGTACCGCTTTTACCAATGATATTGAGCGCTTGTTTGCTTACCTTGTTGCTGTCGCCAACCGCATACACAAATACTTTATCCTGCACTTCCATGGTTGCAGACTGAGGAACAAGAATGGCATCGTTGTGCAACTGTTGTAACCTTACTTTGCCTGTATTGCCGGAACGTAACAGACTCTGTGCATTTGGAAAAACAGCCCGCAATGTTATTGCGCCTGTATTCTTATCAAACTGTCCGTCCACCATGTCTATTTTGCCTTGATATGGATAAATGGAATTGTCTGCCAATACGAGTGAAACGCCGGGAAGTTTTTTCAGTTTATCATTCAGGGTATTGCCTGCATACTGAGATTTAAAATTGATAAAATCAGACTCTCCAAGCGAGAAGTAAGCATACACTTCATGCACATCTGAAAGTTCTGTAAGTGGTTCGGGGTCAGTTGATGAAACGAGGCTGCCACGTTTTTTAGGAAGCCTGCCGATATATCCGCTGACAGGTGCCTTTACCAGCGTGTAACCCAACTTGATTTTTGCTGAACCAACATTTGCTCTTGCCTGTGACGCATTGGCTGCAGCAATTTTATAAGCAGCATTTGCCGCTTTCAATTGATAGTCAGACACTACCTTGTTTTGAACCAGCGGAGTTAATTTGTCAATTTCAAGTTGGGCATTGGTGATAGCAGCTTCAGCAGCCTGGA
>CAXSIE010000263.1:7345-7559 GCA_964237295.1 uncultured Flavihumibacter sp.
CGTTGATTTTAAAAAGAGGTTGACCGGCAGTTACATGAGCACCTTCGTGAACCAGCACTTTTTCCAGAAATCCATCTACCTGCGGTCTGATTTCCACATCCGACTTTCCCTGTAAAGAGGCTGTATAATCATGGCCGGTTGTTGCAGAAGCAGTGGTAATGGTAATAACTTCCGCCGATGGCGGTGCAGCAACAGGAGCAGTTGCTTCTGGCTG
>CAXSIE010000264.1:0-1893 GCA_964237295.1 uncultured Flavihumibacter sp.
TTAAAGTAAAAGTGAATTTATCACCTTTTTTAAAAGGCACCGGTTGCCCTGGCGGCACTTTCTTTAAAATGGTATCAGCCAGTTGAACTACTATTACGCTATCTCCTTTCTTTAAAAACGGAAATACTTCCAACGGACTGTATATATTGCCAACGCTATCCACTTTGGCAAAAGCGGGAATGGCGTTGAATGAAGTCTGTAAAACCGAGTCATTTAATTTCTGAGTGTAATGAAACTTAAGTATTTCACCCCTTTTTGCAACAGGGCCACTGCCCGTTGAAAATATTTTATACATTATTCCGCTGGGCATTTTTTTATATTCCGAGCTACTGCAGGAAGCCAGCAGGGCAACAGCCGAGACTGCAAGAAAAAGTGATCTGAATTTTGTCATGTTTATTTTATTGTAATTGTGAAGCATTTTCTTTTAGGGCGAGCCTGAATTTTTGTACGGTTTTATCAAGTGAGTCATAGGTACGACCGCCGGAAGCGCTGAAATGTCCGCCACCATTGAAATTATCACGTGCAAATGTATTAACATCGAAATCACCTTTGCTGCGAAAGCTCCATTTGCGTTCCTCATCCCGGTCAATAACAATTGCCGCCAGCCTGATTCCCTGAACGGAAAGAGGAAAGTTTACCAGTCCTTCCGTGTCACCCGTTTTAATTTCGAATTTTATCAAATCATTTTTAGGAACAACTATTAAAGCTGCATTGTATTCATATAAAATTTCCATCCTGTTCTGCAACACGTGGCCGATAAAACGCAACCTGTTTTCAAGGTAATTATCATAAATATTATCATGCACGGGAGTATGGCGTAATCCTTTTTCTTTTAAGGTAGCCACCATCCGGTTCAACGAGGCGGAAGCTGCCGGAAACCGGAAAGAACCTGTATCTCCCATTACACCGGCATAAAGACATTCGGAAATTTCATTATTGATTTTATCAATATGACCGCTTTCAACGATAAAATCATACACCATTTCGCAGGTGGAACTTTTTGATACATCACTCGCCCCATATTCAAAGTTTTCCACCTCAGGTTGCTGGTGATGGTCGATAAGTATTTTAACGCAGGAAAGATTTTTGATAACAGGGGCCATGTTCCTGGTTCTGGAGAGCGTATTAAAATCGAGGCAAAATAACCATTCGGCGCTGGCAAGTACCGTGTCAGCCTTTTCTTTTTGTTTGTAATTCTCGTAATCCAACACTTTATTACTATCTGGCATCCAGTCTAAAAAATCTGCCCAGTTAGTAGGCGAAACAACAGTAACCGTATGACCAAACTGTTTTAAGAAGTGATACAATCCAAGCGTGGAGCCCATTGCATCAGGATCCGGCTTTTGATGCATTGTAATGGCAATGCTTCTGGGAACGGTTAATTGAGAGTATATTTCGCTGATAGATTTCATAAAACGGCTGCGAAGGTATTAAAACTTTGCAGTTTTTATGTTGAATTTTGAACAGAAACTGCCTTTTTAGCAGAATCACGTGTAAATACTGGAAGGAACTACCATTTTTAACACTATTCTTTAAAGTTCAGGTATAAACTCCGAACTAAACAATACTTTTGCTGCCCAAAATATATATTATGAGCACTAACAGAACCTTTACCATGATCAAGCCGGACGCATTCTCAAAAGGATATGCCGGAGCCATATTAGACCAGATAATCAAAGCCGGCTTCAGTATTATAAGTTTGAAAATGGTAAAATTATCAGAAGAAAAAGCAGGTCAGTTTTATGAAGTACATAAACAAAGGCCTTTTTATGGTGAACTGGTGCAATTTATGAGCAGTGGTGCTGTTATAGCAGCCATTTTGGAAAAGGAAAATGCAGTAGCCGATTTTCGTAAACTTATCGGCGCCACCGACCCTGCCAAAGCAGAAGAAGG
>CAXSIE010000264.1:1903-2246 GCA_964237295.1 uncultured Flavihumibacter sp.
TCAATGGGAGAAAATGCTGTTCATGGAAGCGATAGTGATGTAAATGCAGCTCTTGAAAGCAGTTTCTTTTTTTCGAAAATGGAGGAATGATTAATCATTACACATTATTCTTCCCTCCCAGCATTGGTACAAAAGAAAAATTATCGAATTCTTCGAAGCTGATGAGGCCATCGGGGCTTTTTGTAAGCCGTAACATACGCTGCAGGCCCTTATCTCCCACGGGTATTACCATTTTTCCACCAGTATTTAGCTGTGCTATTAATTTATCAGGGATATAAGGCGCCGCGGCAGTAACGATAATTTTATCAAATGGAGCATAAGTAGGTAATCCTTCATAACCATC
>CAXSIE010000264.1:2256-7187 GCA_964237295.1 uncultured Flavihumibacter sp.
CATCTCCATAAAAAAATTTTATAGTACGGTATTTTGAAATGAAAGAGAAAGTTTTAATAAAATCGTAGAGTGGCTTTTGGCGTTCAATGGTGAATACCCTTGCTTTCATTTCAGCCAGCACGCAGGATTGATAGGAACTTCCTGTTCCGATCTCAAGGATCTTTTCGTGAGGACGCACCATTAACAATTCTGTCTGATAGGCTACTGTATAGGGTTGTGAAATTGTTTGTTGCTGGGCGATCGGGAACGCCCTGTCCTGGTAGGCAATATCATCAAAAGCCGTGTCCAGGAAAAAGTGGCGCGGGATAGCATTGATGGCATCGAGCACGCTTTCATCTGAGATTCCTTTTTCTCTCAGGGTAGCCACCAGTTTTTTTCTTAACCCCTGGTGCCGGTAAGTATCTACATAGGTTCGCATAAGCAGGTGCAAGATAGGAAATAGGTTTGAGGTATGGGGTATGAGGTATGGGGTATGAGGTATGGGGTATGAGGGAAGAACCTCGGAGGCCGGTTGGCACGGTGAAGATTTTTAGAAAACACATTGCTGGTTAAAATAATAAATCCGTGTTACACCGTGCCTCCCTGACTCCGTGGTTCCTACCACATACCCCATACCCCATACCTCGCTATAGTTTTTTATCACAATCAACACATTCTTCGTACATTTTCACTTTAAATACCACCCACAGTAAATTTATTATAATGGCCAGGATAATTTCTGATGAAGAAGTAAAAATATTTCATAGGGATGGATACATTATCGCACGCCAGTTTTTTAGTGCTCCTGAAATTAATAAATTATACAGCACGGCTACCAGCGATACAGTGATCCGTGACAATGCCCTCGACCTTAACGATCAGACCGGCAAAAAAACGAAGCTCACGCTATGGTTCAATCCCGGTGATGATTTGTACAGCCTGATGATCAGGAGCAAAAGAATTGTAAATTCCGTTGCTATGTTGTTAGACAGTGAATCGCCTGTATGTCATTTTCATACCAAACTGATGCAAAAGGAGCCGCGGGTAGGCGGCGCCTGGGAATGGCACCAGGATTTTGGTTACTGGTATAAAAATCAATTCCTGTTTCCTGACCAGCTAATCAGCGTAATGATAGCTTTAACCGAAGCCACCAAACAAAACGGTTGTTTGCAGGTGATCAAAGGCTCTCATAAGCTTGGCCGCCTGAACCATGGTTTTGCCGGCGAACAGGTGGGTGCCGATATGGTTATGGTGAATAATGCGCTTCAGACCATGGAACATGTATTTGTAGAACTTCAGCCCGGAGATGCTTTATTTTTTCATAGCAATCTCTTACATCGTTCCGAAGCCAACCTTTCCGATAAACCAAGATGGTCGGTTATCTGCTGCTATAATTCTTTATCAAACCTTGCTTATAACGACGATTCAACTGCCTGGCGTACACCGGTAAATTCAGTTGCCGATGAATCATTGATGGATTCTACTTCAAAAGGCGCTGCTGCTTCAGGAGATTTTTTGAAGAAAGAAAAAGACCCCGCATTAAAAGAAACACAATGGGATAAGGAAGTGAACACAAGCGCCGGATCTAACGTAAACTGACTTTTTGCTATCAGGAAGAATGTACCGGTAATGATCAGTTCAGCGCTGATAAACATTTCTAAGAATTCTGTACCAAATCAATTATATGAAATTTAATATCAGACTGGCACTTTCTTCGATGATGTTCCTGGAGTTTTTTATATGGGGATCATGGTATGTTACCATGGGCACTTATCTCAACCAGACACTAAAGGCTTCAGATGTACAAAACGGACTCGCTTACAGCACGCAATCCCTTGGGGCTATCATTGCACCGTTTATTATAGGACTGATTGCAGACCGTTTCTTTTCTGCTCAAAAAATTCTGGGAGTACTTCACATAACCGGCGCCATTTTGATGTACCTGATCACACAAAAATCAAACTTTGAAGGGTTTTATCCTTACATTCTAATGTACATGATACTGTTCATGCCAACCCTGGCATTGGTAAATGCAGTTGCTTTTAAGCAACTGTCAAATGCCGAAAAACAATTTGCCACGCTTCGCGTATTCGGTACTGTTGGATGGATCGTTGCAGGATTGGTTATCGGATGGCTGCAATGGGAAAAAACAATCTCCCTGGTAAACACATTCCGGCTGGCTGCAATGGCTTCTTTGTTGCTGGGCGTCTTCAGCTTTTTTCTTCCTGACACACCACCGGCATCAGCGGGTAAAAAAGTAACTTTCGGCGATATCATCGGATTAGAAGCATTGGGCCTGTTAAAGCAACGAAATTTCCTTATCTTCTTTCTCTCTTCAATGCTTATTTGTATTCCACTGGCATTTTATTACCAGGAAGCTAACCTTTTCCTGAACGAAATTAAACTTGAAAACGCTGCAGGTAAAATGACGCTGGGACAGGCGTCTGAAACTTTGTTCATGATCCTGATCCCATTCTTCTTTCGCCGGTTTGGTGTTAAGTACATGTTGTTGATTGGAATGGTTACCTGGGCAGTGCGCTACCTGCTTTTTGGCTTCGGAGACGTTACCGGTATTACCGTATCTTTTCTTTACCTGGGAATCATGTTGCACGGAATTTGTTACGATTTCTTCTTTGTAACAGGACAAATCTATACCAATAAAGCCGCCAACGAACGCATCCGTTCCTCCGCACAAGGGCTGATAACACTTGCTACTTACGGTATTGGAATGCTTATAGGTTTCTGGATCGCCGGTTTTGTTACAGAACATTTTAAAACAGCGGAAGGTCACAACTGGAGAAGCATCTGGATGGTACCTGCCGGCATTGCCATTGCGGTATCTATACTGTTTGCGCTGATTTTTAAAGATTTCAGTTAAACCACCGATAGCGAAGAACCACCTGTAGAGATGGTTTAAAATTCATTAAACAATAATATATTATACATGAAACGAATTGCCATGCTTGGTTCCGGATTCATCGGCCGGTTTTATGCAGACTCCCTGCAGGGGCAGCGCAGTAAAGACAAGATTGTAAGCATTTATTCCAGGCGCGAAGAAAGCGCAAAAAAGTTCGCGGAAGATTATAAGGTTGCGCATTGGACCATCACCATGGAAGAATCTATCAGTCACCCGGAAGTGGATATTGTTTGCATTTCTCTTCCTAACAACCTTCACGAAGCTGCGGTAATGCTTTGCTGCAAACATAAAAAAGCGGTGATGACTACCAAGCCGCTCGGCAGGAACGCGGTTGAAGCAAAACATATGCTGGAAGCCGTTGAAGCTGCCGGTATCTTTAACGGCTACCTTGAAGACCTTGTTTATACACCTAAGTTTATCAAGGCATTGGAAAGTGTGCGCAGTGGCGCGTTGGGAAGAATATTATGGGCCAAGTCAAGGGAAACGCACCCCGGTCCGCATAGCGACTGGTTCTGGGACCTGGAACAGGCAGGCGGTGGCTGCATACTCGATCTCGGCTGCCACTGTGTTGAAATTGCACGCAGCTTTATCGGCAAGGATATCAAACCCGTTGAAGTGATGTGCTGGGCGGATACCCAGGTTAAACCCATTGATGCTGAAGATCATGCGATCGCTTTGGTAAAATACGAAAACGGTGCTATCGGTCAGTTTGAGGTAAGCTGGACTTTCCGCGGCGGCCTCGACCTCCGCGACGAGGTGATGGGAACGGAAGGAACCATCTGGCTCAACAACTTTCTAAGAACAGGGTTTGAAATGTTCACTACCGGTAAAGGCGCCAATTATATTGCTGAAAAGGCGGAATCAAACAGCGGATGGCTGTTCCCGGTAGGAGATGAACTTAATGACCTCGGTTATAATCACATGTTTACCGATATGTTCAATGCCATGGAAGAAGGCCGTTCTCCTAAAGAAAGCTTTTATGACGGGTATGTGGTAAACGCCATACTGGACGCGGCATACAAGTCGGCCAAAACAAAGTTCTGGGAACCGGTGCAACTGGATATCTGGCGGGGAAAGGAAGGTGTAGGGAAAGACAGTCATCTTGTTGAGTATGACAATGAGCACTACCTCGTTAAGGAAGAGATGACGCATTATGGAGCGAAGAAGGTGATTTTAAAAGATAAGGCTTCAGGTAAAATTATAGAGAAGGTGTTATAAAAAATTACTGAACTGTAATGTGATGATTTGATGACGGACTATACGTGCAGACAATCATAATCCGTCATCAAATCATTTAAATCACAATTCAAACAAATGCTGCCATGAAAAAAGATTTATTCGGATCTATTGATCAGTATATTGATGCGCTTTTCATTGGTAATGACAAGGCTTTAACTTTCACGCAGGAGTCTATCTTAGCCGCTAACATGCCCCAGATAAGCGTGTCTCCTTCTCAGGGAAAGCTATTGCATATACTGGCAAAACTTAACAAGGCAAACAAGATTCTGGAGATTGGAACACTGGCAGGTTACAGCACTATCTGGATGGCCCGCGCGTTACCTGAGAACGGCCTGTTAGTTACCCTTGAGTACGAACCAAAATATGCTGCGGTAGCGCAAAAGAATATTTCCACTGCCGGACTGGATGCTGTCGTCAGCATTCGTATCGGTAAAGCGCTGGATCTTTTACCTTTAATCGAAGCTGAAGGTATTGCTCCCTTCGACATGATATTCATCGATGCAAACAAAGAAACTTACCTCGAATACTTTCAATGGGCATTAAAGCTATCCCGTAAAGGCACACTTATCATTGCAGACAATGTTATCCGTGAAGGAAAAATATTAGACAGGGAACACCCTGATGAAAGAGTACAAGGTGTACAACGCTTTAATTCAATGCTGGCAGCGGAACCTGCTGTTACCGCTACTATCATTCAAACTGTAGGCGCTAAAGATCATGATGGAATGGCTATAGCGATCGTTAATTAATCAGGTGGCTTCATGTAAGAATTTCTAAAAGTTCTATCCATCACATC
>CAXSIE010000264.1:7197-7552 GCA_964237295.1 uncultured Flavihumibacter sp.
TGTATATCACTCCTTACAGAGGTAATATTGCATCTAAATAAATGATCTGCATGAAAGAATTGATTAAAAAACCCGTAGACTTCAGCAAGATAGAATTTTGGGCGGCAACTATAATGTACATATTCAGCGTGTTCCTGCTTGTTTCTAAAGCTACACAGGGCAATGATTCCAACTGGACATCCAACAGTGATGAATTCATGAACCGTAACCTGGAGTATTCTTACTTTTCCAACTATTTTATTCCCAAAATCATAAGGTATTCCTTTTTTTATTGCGGTTACTTATTATTGACATTGTCTATTATTCCACCTCTTATTAAAAAGGAACGTATCTGGCTTAATATAATTTTAACTAT
>CAXSIE010000265.1:0-983 GCA_964237295.1 uncultured Flavihumibacter sp.
GTGTTAAAGAAATTGTGTTAACAGGAGTAAACCTGGGTGATTTTGGCAAAGGACCGGGCGGTGATAAAAAGCACAACGGATCTTTCCTGGAATTGATACAATCTCTCGACAAGGTGGAAGGAATACAGCGGTACCGCATTTCTTCTATTGAACCCAACCTGCTTTCGAATGAGATTATTGAATTTGTTGCACGCAGCGACAAGTTTATGCCTCATTTTCATATTCCTCTCCAGAGCGGCAGCAATAATATTCTTCGTTTAATGCGAAGACGCTACAGGAGCGAACTTTATGCGGAAAAAATAAACTTTATAAAAACGATGATGCCGCATTGCGCCATCGGTGTGGACATAATAACAGGCTTCCCCGGCGAAACAAATGAAGACTTTACAACAACTGTTAATTTTCTTCATGATCTGGATCTTTCCTATTTCCACGTATTTACTTATTCGGAAAGAGATAACACGCATGCATTGGAAATCAAACCTGTCGTGCCCGCTGCCACGCGTTATGAAAGGAATAAGATATTGCGCAACCTCGGTTATATGAAGCAGCAATATTTTACTGCCCGGCATTCAGGACAAATCCGTAAAGTGCTGTTTGAAGGCCATAATAAAAATAACATGATGGATGGCTATACAGATAATTATATCAAGATAACAACACCGCTTCGGGAAGAATGGGTGAACGAAATTGTAGACTGGAAAATTTGAACTATGAACGGACAAAACAGGAAAGATATTTATCCCGGACTGGAAGTGGATATCATTCAAAAAAAAGACCAGCGCACCGGTATGCGAACCAGGGGGATTGTTAAAGATCTATTGACGAGCGCCCCTTATCATTCCAGGGGTATTAAAGTGAGATTGGAAAATGGATTGGTGGGAAGGGTGGTTGAAATTGCTATCTGAACCTTGATGAAAATGATTAAATGATTGTCTTGATTTGTTTTGATCAATCATTAAATTATTTCCATCAACAATTCA
>CAXSIE010000265.1:993-5071 GCA_964237295.1 uncultured Flavihumibacter sp.
CGTTTCTACTGTTCTTTCTTCTTTGTATTTTCATCATCATTAATAAATTCTTCCTGGCTGGTAGAATTTATTTCTGTCTGGGTTACATTCAGCAGTTCTTTGTTAGGGTCTTTTTTATCGTGCAGGATGGAACTGTCTTCCTGTCCTTCACGAACTTCGCTCCCGGAATGATTCTGTGTTTTTTTTGTGTCTTTAGGATTATTGTTTTGCTGATCCATATAAATTCATTTAAATGATTGGTGACTACTGCTTAACCAATGGCAGCAAAAGATCGGCCACCATCTGATTGCCTTTGTCATTTAAATGCACCCTGTCTACTGTGAGGATACCTTGTTCTTTATTCTCCGGATTATTTTTCAGGTTGTATTCCAGGAATGCTTTCCGCAGGTCGCAGAGAGGCAGATTATTTCTTTTTGCTATTTCTCTTATGATCTGTGCGTACCTGTTCAGATCTCCATCCTGTTGATTGGAGAAATCGGTTCTTTCACCGATAGTGGCCATAGTGCACAGGATAATCTTAGCATTTTTCTCCTTTAGCTTTTTAATAATGGCT
Organism: uncultured Flavihumibacter sp.; assembly: GCA_964237295.1. GTDB lineage: Bacteria > Bacteroidota > Bacteroidia > Chitinophagales > Chitinophagaceae > JADCRZ01. Next base: position 1,547 of record CAXSIE010000265.1, read on the forward strand.
TCATAAAATCTCTGAAATTTATCGGCATCGGTTCCTGTGCCCGAGGAAGCCTTATGCCATACGTCATTCACCCCAACGTAAATTACTACCATATCAGGATTCTTCGCCAGCACATCATCTTCCATTCTCAGGTAAAGGTCATATACTTTATTGCCGCCTATACCGGCACCGATCAGTTCATACTGTCCCTTCGCTGTTTTATCGAGCGTGTCTTTCATGCGGGTGATAAACCCTTTGGGACTAACACCGGCCTGGGTTATAGAGTCGCCAAAAAAAACAACCCGTTTAGCTTTTTGAAATTTCATGGAAAGCAGCGTTTGTAGTAAAAAACAAGCCAGCAAAATCGATAGTGCTTTTTTCATATTGTGTTTGAATTATTAAAATGGCAGTCAGCTTTCAGCTATTATCAGCGGCGGTGTTTAAGACCGGTTGTAACTACAACCCAACAACAGTTAACCTGACTTTACATCCTGAATCTGAATTTTAAATACACTTATTCACATTTCTTCCTAGTTACATTTTCAACGGCAAACCCTTTACCAGGCGGAGCATCATACATCATGCAAATTACGCAATCATTTGCCTTCAGCGTATCCCGGATGGTAAAATACATCTCTTCTCCCCTCGACCATTTACCAATTTTACAACTATTCTTTATATTCAGAACATTATTATAAATTCCATGTCCGCCAACATCCTTCCATCCATAAGATCCAACGCTGTCTTTATTCATCACCTGCACCACAAAACTTGCACAGCTTATACGTATTATTTTTGCCCGGATGCAGTTATCTTCTTTCTTACCACATACAAAAGCAAAAAAAGGTACACACAATAATAGCAGCCAATTTTTTTTATTCGCCATGATTTTTCGATTGTTAGTATGTTGTCCAACCCTGAAAGGGTTTGTTTACATAAAAGCTGACAGCCGACAATTCACACCACCATCAAACTACATCCGCGGATATCGCTGTTATCCATTCGTCCCAATACTTCAAAACCGCTACCGGCGTGTATTTTGCCTACATCGTCGGTGGCAATGAAGGCACAGGAATCAATGTTGGCAAGGTCTATGATATTCATTACACCACTCCTTAACGGGCCATTCAATCCATCACATATTTTCAGCGGGTCATCTTCTTCCCTCAATAATATCTTCATCCATGGCGGACAATAAAAAATTCCTTTACCCTTTGAATAGGCCTGTGATAACAATTCAGTCATACCATACTCGGAATGAACCTCCTTAACACCCAGCCTGTCCTGTAAATAATCGTGCACCTGTTGCCGGGTTAATTCTTCCCTTCTCCCCTTCATTCCCCCTGTTTCCATAATAATGGTATGCTGTAACGACAGCTTATATTTTTCGGCAAAATCAAGCAGTCCAAATGTAACACCAATAAGGATGGTTTTTTGTTCCTTCTTTTCCAACTCCGTTAAAACCGAATACAACTTCTCATGTTCATCCAGGTAAAATCCACTTTCAGGATGGCCGCTCGCCCTGATCAATTCATCCACCATCAGTGTTAAAGATGAATTTTTTCTCTCCAGGTAAGAAGGAAGCAGGCCGATAATACAGTACTGATCAGTGCTGCCATAAAAAAGCTCAAACGCTTTAAAAAAAATTTCTCTGTACCACGAAATACTTTTCACGTAATGACGGCTTTGTACCGTTTGAGTAGAACCACTGCTTTCAAACACCACTTCGGGGGTGAAGCTACCGGTTTGTATTTTATGAGATTTGAAAAAACTTATGGGAAGAAATGGAATGGCAGGAACAGCATTTATAGCTGATGCGTCTATTTTCAGAACATCCACGAAACGACGGTACACTTCATTATGCTGATATTGATACCGGAATACCTCTAATGCATGGGATTCGAACGATGCTTCGTTTATTGAGAAAACTTTATGATTCAATTTATACAGCATGTTAGGTTAATATCGTTGTATCTGTTAAATTTGACAATAATATCGTCTTTGTATGAAAATTAAAGTTATAATTGCTTTTATTGCAGCGATTGTAATAATAGCCTGTAATAAAGGTAATTATCAATCTAAACCAACCCTGAAAATAAAAAGCCTTAATGGAGACCTGATTCCCAGCGGCGGGGCATTGAAGGTAATAATTGAATATACCGATAAAGAAGGCGACCTTAGCCAGGATACTTTGCTTTCTATAAGGAATCGTTTAAACCGGCGTCCTATTCCTACTAATAACGCCAGTCCTGATACTTTACATAACAAGATTCCTACCTTTCCCGAAAAAGTTAAAGGTGAATTCGATGTATCTTTCGATTACAGTTACCTGCACCAGAGTGATGTGGAAAACGATACAATACTTTTTAAATTTGTTGCCAAAGACAGGGCAGGGCATATCAGCGATACGGTTGTAACAAGCAAGATCGTAATACTTAAACCATAACGCTTATCATTCTATTCAATCACCGGGTACAATTAAAACTGATTTTTGTGCATGTTGTATTGCAAACATATATCAGCATAGCCCAGTATGCTAGTACGCTTTTTTAATTTTTTTATTTTCAGCAGTATTTACATAGCATTATGTGCCTTGCTAATGGTTAGTCAAACCAATAAATTGCTTCATCTCGATTATAATTTCCACCAGTATCTTTTATTTGTTTTTTTCTCCACTATCTGCAGTTACAATTTCCACTGGTACCTTACGCCTTTAACACCTACAGAAAAACTCAGGGTGCAATGGACACAGCAGCATAAAACATTGCATCTCTTATTTTATATGGCAGGCCTGATTGGGTCTTGTTTTTATTTCTTTTATTTTACCAGCCACCTGTTCTGGATGGGCATTTCAGCATTGTTGACATTCCTGTATTCTGCGCCAAAACTACCCTATAAACCGTTTTATTTTTTAAGAAAGATAGCTATAGGTAAAACCATATTCCTTTCATTCGTGTGGATGTATGTAACCACTTTTTTACCCATTATATTTTCCGGCAAAGGTTGGCAGATCGGCAATGTGCTGTTTTGTATCAGCCGTTTTTTCCTGATCTATTCCATCTGTATAATTTTCGATTACCGTGATCGTGAAAATGATAAACAGGAAGGCATCAGGAGCCTGATAACTTACCTGGATAATGCAGGCGTGAGAAAACTATTTAATGGCAGTGTTGTAACATTTATACTAAGCACAGCGGCACTTTACTTTACGGGTATTACATTACCTGTGATAATATTATTACTTATTCCCGGTATTATAACGCTTTCTCTTTATAATTTCGCCACCAGAAATTTTTCCGACTACCTGTATTATTTTGTTTTAGACGGATTAATGATGTTTTCAGCTATATTCACCTCATTCATAGCAATTTAATTATTTTTGAAGATTAAAGTTTAATTATGGCCAAACAGGTAAAACATACACAAGAAGCCCCCACATCAGAACCAGCACCGGAACCGGCATCAGTTCTAACAAAAGAATCCTCGCAATTTTTGATAGACTATATTAACAATGCCGCTCCGGTAGGTTTTGAAAGCAGCGGACAA
>CAXSIE010000265.1:5087-7548 GCA_964237295.1 uncultured Flavihumibacter sp.
GGCTTAATTACCTTAAGCCGTATATTGACAGCAGCTTTACCGATCCTTATGGAACAGCAGTGGGTGTTATCAATCCATCTCATCCTTTTAAAGTTGTTATTGAAGCGCATGCCGATGAAATAAGCTGGTTTGTTAATTACATTACCCCGGAAGGCCTGATATATATGAAAAGAAATGGTGGCGTTGATCACCAGACAGCTCCCAGCTCGAGAGCTGTTATTCACGGCAGGAAAGGACCGGTAAAAGCGGTATTCGGCTGGCCCGCTATTCATACTCGTTTAGGAAATCCCGATAGCAAAGAACAACAACCTAAAGTTGACAACCTTTTCCTTGATTGCGGGGCAAGAAATAAAAAAGAAGTGGAAGATCTCGGAATTCATATCGGTGCCGTAGTTACTTACCAGGATGGCTTCGACGAACTGGCAAATGATTATTATGTAGGACGTGCGTTTGATAACCGGGTAGGCGGATTTATGATCGCTGAAGTAGCAAGATTGCTGAAGGTGAATAAAAAGAAAATTCCTTATGGCTTGTATATTGTAAATGCTGTGCAGGAAGAAGTAGGATTAAGAGGCGCTGAAATGATTGCAAGAAGAATTAAGCCCGATGTTGCCATTGTAACAGATGTTACGCACGATACCACCACTCCTATGATCAATAAGATCATTGAAGGCGATGTTGCTTGTGGTAAAGGCCCCAGCCTTGCTTACGGTCCGGCAGTACATAACAAGCTCCTTGATTTTGTTCAGGATATTGCTGTTAAGAATACCATTCCTGTACAGATGCGCACCGTTAGCAGAAGTACCGGCACTGATACCGATGCTTTTGCATACGCTCATGAGGGTTGCCCTTCGGTGCTGGTATCTATTCCATTACGCTACATGCACACTACCGTTGAGATGCTTCATAAGAGTGATATCGAAAATACTATCAGGTTGATATATGAGTGTGTGCTGAGCCTCACCCCGGAAACGAATCTGAGTTACTTTTAAATGTCTGTGTTATAAAAAAAATGACGGTAACCTTTAAACTATTTCAGTACGTTTGCCAAACAACAAGAACAGTCACATGATCAGGAACAACTGGCAAAAATCTGAGATCGCCGAGATCTATAACAGCCCGTTATTAGAACTTATTTATAAAGCCGCCACCATTCACCATGAATACCAGGCCACCGCTGAAGTTCAGGTTTGCACCCTGCTTTCTATTAAAACCGGCGGATGCCCGGAAGATTGTGCTTATTGTCCGCAAGCTGCCCGGTACAATACCGGCCTTAATGTGCAGGCACTGATGCAGAAAGAGGATGTACTGACTTATGCACAAAAAGCAAAAAATGCAGGATCTACCCGCTTCTGCATGGGTGCCGCATGGCGCGAAGTGCGCGATAACAGGGATTTTGACCGGGTTCTTGAAATGGTGCAGGGAGTGAATGAACTGGGTATGGAAGTTTGTTGCACTATGGGAATGCTTACTGAAGCCCAGGCTAAGAAATTATATGATGCCGGCCTCTACGCCTACAATCACAATGTGGACACTTCGGCAGAACATTACAGCGATATCATTACCACCCGCACTTACCAGGACAGGTTACAAACGCTTGGTAATGTAAGAAAAGCCGGCATCAGTGTTTGCAGCGGCGGTATTATCGGCCTGGGGGAAACACACGAAGACAGGATTGGAATGTTACATACGCTTTCTACATTGCCCCAACACCCGGGAAGTGTACCTATTAATGCTTTAGTAAGAGTGAAAGGAACACCGCTGCAGGACAATCCGAAGGTTGATATCTGGGATATGATAAGAATGATTGCCACAGCCAGAATAATCATGCCTGAAACAATGGTACGTTTAAGCGCCGGCAGAACTGAAATGACCATAGCAGAACAGGCCTTATGTTTTATGGCAGGAGCTAACTCAATATTTGCCGGTGACAAATTGCTGACTACCCCTAATCCCGGTTTCGATGAAGACAATGCCATGTTCCAGTTATTGGGACTAAAGCCGAGAAAGGCTTTTAAGGAAGACAAGCTAGCTGCACCTGAAGTAACTACGGAAAATTTTTTGCAGTCCGTTCTTTAACCTGTTTACAATCCCGGGAATTCATTCATGGAAAGATTTAAACCGAACTGGTTGTAAGCGGTATTGTTTTGATAATATGCCCTTGCATAACGAATCTGAAGCTTTTTGAAGAGCACCCCTACACCTAAAGAAAAACCATTCAGCCCGTTGGTTGAATTGTATATATCCAGTTCAGTGCGGCGAAGGTGGTTATATGCTGCTGTGATTTCCAGCTTATCTCCTACATAAAACTGAGTGGCAATCACAATGTGGCGGAATATTTTATCAACAGTTATTCCGGCTTTGCCGGTGTTATTAAATCCGTTTTCATTGTTAAAGCTTGTATCATTATACCTTATATCGAACTGGTGAAGATGCTGCGCACTGACCGAAAACTGGATGG
>CAXSIE010000266.1:0-2673 GCA_964237295.1 uncultured Flavihumibacter sp.
CACGCAAACCCCGAAGGGGTGACATAATAATCTCAAACCGGAAGAATCATGTCACTCCTTCGGGGTTTTGTTCTACCATTCTCTTATTTCTATAATTATATCACCCCTTCAGGGTTAAATAATTTCAGTGCATTAATTGTAAGATTTAAAGAAAGGCGACGATATCTATTACTTAACATCACCAATAAGACCATTCCATCTCGATGTCACTTCCTTACTTTTATATGGAACACTTTAATAAAAGCGATGTGCACATTACTTTAGACGAGGATACCTCCAAACATATGGCTCAGGTATTGAGGATGGAAGCTGGTGACAGATTGCAGATAACTGATGGAAAGGGAAACCTGCACACGGCAGAAATTCTACAGGTTCATAAAAAATCATCTTCAGTAAAAATTTTATCGAGCACTTATAATCCGCCTTTTCAGCCTCAAATTATCATTGCCATTTCTTTGATAAAAAACACTTCCCGTTTTGAATGGTTTCTTGAAAAAGCCACTGAGATAGGTGTACATCACATTATTCCTCTTATTTGCGAGAGAACAGAGAAGCATCACTTTCGTTTTGACAGAATGAAAAGCATCCTGGTGAGCGCTATGTTACAAAGCCGGCAGTGCTGGCTTCCCAGACTATCTGAACCTCTTTCTTTCGTTGCAAACATCAGCGGATTTGATCTTCATCAGAAATTTATTGCGCATTGCCTGGATACCGGCAAACGTTCTCTCAAAGATGCTGTGATTAATAAAAGCGACGCGATCATTTTAATCGGTCCTGAAGGGGATTTCACCCAGAAGGAAATCGATTGGGCATTACAACAATATTTTCTGCCGGTAACATTGGGCGATACCAGGCTTAGAACAGAGACCGCCGGTGTGGTTGCGGCTACCCTTTTAAAAAATTATTGTTGATTTTTAACTGGCAGTATCGGATTCATTATCTGGAATCTGATGTTTTATTACAGGTTCCCTTAACTGAATAGCCGGCGCCTGTTTTTTCCGTATCCACATGTTCAGTAATTCAACACTAAAAGAAAATGCCATTGCGAAGTAAACATAATTTTTCAAATGAAGGTCATGGGCTTTATCGGCATCCCATCCTTCAATGATCAGTACTACCCCGATCATTACTAAAAATGATAAAGCCAGCATTTTTAAAGTAGGATGTTTATGAATGAAATTGCTGATCTTTTCAGAAAAAAGAAACATAATGATCATTGCAATGATTACGGCTACAATCATCACTTCAATTCTTCTTGCCATACCCACTGCGGTAATAATGCTATCGAAAGAAAAAACCATATCAATCAGTATGATCTGCCCTATTACCGAACCGAAATTTGAAGGCGCTTTTTTTCCAAACCCTGTTGTATCGGCTTCTTCCCCTTCTAGTTTTTCATGAATCTCCTTAACTGTTTTATAAAGCAGAAAGAATCCGCCTGCCAGCATGATCAGGCTTCGGAGATTAAAGCCTTTTCCCAATAGCTGAAACAACTCTTTATTGCCATTGTTAACCAGCCATCCCAGTCCTTTTAGAAGCGCAATTCGCACTGCAATACCTGAAAACATCCAGATCCTTCTGGCTTTAAGTTTTAATTCCTTATTCAACCGGCCCATGACGATCGAAACAAAAATTACGTTATCAATTCCCAGAACAATTTCCAGCAAAGTAAGTGTTAGTAAGCTGATAAAATTTTCCGCTGTAAATAATGATTCCATGCAGGTGGTTTAGTGGTGACAAAAGTAACATCGTTTATTTTAAAAGGCCAAATGATCTATGGCTGTTTTGCAGCTAAGGCGTGCAATATATTTTTTACGATTGCCGGGCCTTCATAAATAAAGCCGGTCCAAACCTGTATTAAAGAAGCGCCAACAGTAAGTTTTTGTTTTGCATCTGTTGCGTTAAAAATCCCTCCACTCGCAATAACGGGGATGGCACCATTGGATTTCCTGATAATATAATTAATAATTTCAGTGGATTTATTTTGTAAGGGCTTGCCGCTTAATCCGCCTGCGCCAATCTCCAGTAACCGGGAATGCTCCGTTTGCAAATTTTCCCTGCTAATAGTGGTATTGCTTGCAACAATACCATCCAGTTGTATTTCAATCGCAAGATCTATTACATCGTCAAGTTGTCCAACGGTGAGATCAGGTGCAATCTTCAATAAAAGTGGTTTAGGCTTTGGCTTCAGCAAATTGATTGTTTGCAGGTGTGATAAAATTTTTTTTAGAGAATCCTTTTCCTGGAGTTCTCTTAAACCGGGTGTATTGGGTGAGCTTACATTAACAACAAAATAATCAACATAGTCGAATAGCTCACGGAAACAGGTTTCATAATCTTTCCAGGCATCTTCATTCGGAGTAACTTTATTTTTTCCGATATTTCCTCCAATAATAAGCCGGGGAGCAGTCCTGGAAAAACGTGATCCGGACGTTCTGTGTTGTTTTTCCTGCCATTCTTTTAAGCGTAAGCATATATTTTTTACACCATCATTATTAAATCCCATACGGTTGATAAGCGCTTTGTCTTTTGGTAAACGGAACAAACGCGGGCTTTCATTGCCTGCCTGGGGTTGGGGTGTTACCGTGCCTATTTCAATATGTCCAAAGCCCAGGGTTTCCAGTTCATTCAGGTACCTGGCATTTTTATCAAAGCCGGCTGCAAGGCCTATAA
>CAXSIE010000266.1:2740-7546 GCA_964237295.1 uncultured Flavihumibacter sp.
CTGGTAAATGCCTGCAACTAATTTTTTTGTAAATGGAACGGAACAGATCAACTTCAATATATCCATCGAAAAATAGTGAACGCTTTCTGCCGGGAAAAGAAATAATAATTTTCTAAAAGCTTTATAGATCATGAGTTGCGAAGATAAAGGATTTTAGGTATGAGGTATGAGGTGTGAGGTATGGGGTATGAACGATGGATGATAAATCATAAATGAAACTCACAATTAATCATTAATAGTTCGTACCCCATACCTGGTTTTTAATTGTGTTTTTCTTCCAACCCAAAATTCCTAACTTTGATTTAAGTTGCATAAACAACTTAATTGACTTTAAAATTTTGATTATGCAGGAAGCTTATATTGTCGCAGGCTTTAGAACCGCAGTAGGAAAAGCAAAAAAGGGAGGATTTCGTTTTTATCGTCCCGATGACCTGGCGGTTGAAGTAATAAAAGGATTACTGGCATCGGTTCCTCAATTGGAACCTTCCAGAGTAGATGATCTTATTGTTGGCAATGCTGTTCCCGAAGCGGAGCAGGGATTACAGATCGGAAGAATGATATCTGTAAGGGCTCTGGGAATAGATGTGCCCGGAATGACGGTAAACCGTTATTGCGCAAGCGGTTTGGAAACCATTGCCATAGCAACGGCAAAAATCCGTAGCGGTCAGGCGGAATGCATTGTTGCCGGTGGAACGGAAAGTATGAGTATGGTTCCTACCGCTGGCTGGAAAACCGTACCTGCTTATAGTGTGGCAAATGAAACACCCGACTATTATTTAGGCATGGGTTTAACCGCAGAGGCGGTTGCCAAGGAATATAAAATTACCCGTGAAGCCCAGGATGAATTTTCCTATAATTCGCACCAGAAGGCAATGGGTGCTATCAAAAATGGCTATTTCAAATCCGGCATTCTTCCGATCTCCGTTCAGGAAGTCTACCTGGATGTTAAAGGGAAAAAACAACAAAAATCTTATATAGTTGATACTGACGAAGGTCCGAGGAGCGATACCAGCATAGATGCACTGGCCAAGTTAAAGCCCGTGTTTGCCGCCGGTGGCAGCGTAACTGCAGGTAACTCATCGCAAACCAGTGATGGAGCAGCTTTTGTGATTGTTATGAGCGAAAGAATGGTTAATGAACTCGGCGTAAAACCTGTTGCACGTTTGGTTAGCTGTGCCAGTGCAGGGGTGCATCCCCGGATAATGGGCATCGGACCCGTTGCTGCTATTCCCAAGGCTCTAAAACAGGCAGGAATGAACCTTTCTCAAATTAATTTAGTGGAATTGAATGAGGCATTTGCCTCTCAGTCGCTGGCGGTAATCCGTGAGGCCGGACTGGATGCAGGTACTGTTAATATTAATGGAGGGGCAATTGCCATGGGGCATCCGCTGGGATGTACCGGAACAAAGTTAACGGTTCAGGTTATAAATGATTTAAAGAGGCTCGATAAAAAATATGGTCTGGTTACTGCCTGCGTTGGAGGTGGACAGGGTATTGCCGGAATAATTGAAAATATTAACTGATAACTTAAGTTGTAATTAAATGTATTATTGCGTTAAAAAAAATTTTAACAATTTATTAATTTTTAATATCATTATCTCATTTTTCTGAATTCCTTCTTTATTAAGGTTATTATCTACGTCAGCACCGCTCATTGCGTAATAGTACTCGTATAAAATTATTGCAGCTTACATGAAGTGTCTCAAATTTATGTAGCCAGTAAATAGTGAATGTTAAAATTGGATTATCTTTTGATCTGTAAGTGTTAACGTTTACCATCATACGGGTAATTACCTAATTACCTGCCCTTAAAAGTATTTTATGGACAGAAGAGAGTTCTTAACTGCTACACGCAAGCCCACATCCGTTTCTCACAATGCGGTTTCAACTGTGTTTAAGCAATCCGTTGCGGGTTTAAATCCATATACCGGAACATTCGGTACGGCAGAGCTGGTACATTTGTTAAAGAGAACCATGTTTGGCGCTGCAAAGGCTGACATGGATTATTTTAAATCCAAATCATTATCTGCGATTGTTAATGAGTTGTTACATCCAACAAGTCCATTACCATCTCCTCCTGTTAAAGAATATGATCCAACAGGTGCTTTAGTTCCTGATCCAACTATAGCACCAGGAACTACCTGGGTAAATGACCCTAACACAGACGGAACCATCACAAGCAGGCGCAGGGCATCTTTTAAAAAATGGTGGACCGGCGTAATGATTAATCAGGACAGAAGCATCAGGGAGAAAATGACATTATTCTGGCACAATCATTTTTCAACAGAAACAGCGGATGTTGGAGATTCTCAATTCATTTACAAACATCATAATTTACTCCGGATAAGCGGACTGGGCAATTTTAAGTCATTGGTTAAAGCTGTTACACTTGATCCCTGTATGCTTGTTTACCTTAGCGGTAACAACAGCACCCTAACTGCGCCAAACGAAAATTATGGACGGGAGCTTCAGGAACTGTTTACAATAGGAAAGGAAAATACGCCCAATTACACCGAGGATGATGTAAAAGCGGCAGCTAGGGTATTAACGGGATGGCGTACCAACTCCGCTACTATTGCTTCGTACTACGATAATACCAGGCATGATAAAAACAATAAAGTATTTTCAACCTTTTACAATAAAACCATCACCACACGAAACACCGCCACAGCCGGTGACCTGGAAATTGATGACCTGCTGACAATGATATTTAATAAGAAAGCGGAAGTTTCTAAATTTATCGTAAAAAAAATATATCGCTGGTTTTGTTATTATACTATTGATGCAGATACGGAAGCGAATATTATTTTGCCATTGGCTCAGGTATTTCAGGATAATAACTGGGAAATCGTTCCAGTATTGTCAGCTTTGTTCAATAGTGAACATTTTTTTGATGCCAGGAACAGGGGTTGCCTTATCAAAAGCCCCGTAGATATGGTAACAGGTATGTGCCGGGAGTTTAACATGGTTTTTCCGGATGTAACTGCTTCTTCTACCTATGGTGTTGCATATACGATGTATGAATATGTGCGGAATTATACCGCTACCATGGGGCAAAGCATTGGCGACCCGCCGAATGTTGCCGGCTGGTCTCCCTATTACCAGGAACCACAGTTCCACGAGATCTGGCTGAATACGGATACCCTCCCGAAAAGAAACAAGTTCTCTGACCTTTTTATAGCAAATGGATATTCAACCGGTGGTCTGACTCTTAAAATTGACCCTGTATTATTTGCAAAAAATCTACCTAATCCCGGCGACCCTAATAAACTGATCAATGATTCACTGGATATCATATTCTCAGTGCCTCTTTCAGATGACTCAAAAGCTTCAATCAAGAAGCAGATTTTGTTGACAGGGCAGATAAATGATCAATACTGGACCGATGCATGGATTGCATATCTGGCTAATCCCTTAATTACCGGCGTAGCTTATAAAACGGTTCTTAGCAGGCTCCAGACACTTTATAAGTATTTTATGGAACTGGCAGAATACCAGTTATCCTGATTTCAGGTAATCAATGCTGATAAGTTGTTGAATTTATAAAAAGTAAATAAGAGCCGGCAGATACGGCTCTGTAATTCTAAATTATTACCGATGAAAAGAAGAGATTTTTTAAAGGGCAGCATTCCAACTGCAACAATTTTGCCTTCTGTCATTGGAGGATACTCTATTAAGGCATTCACCCAATCTACTCCTTTACTTCAAGCCTTACTGGGAACTACAACAGAAACAGACCATGTGCTGGTAATTGTTCAGCTCCAGGGTGGTAACGATGGATTGAACATGGTTATTCCTAAAGAAAATTACTCGTTGTATTATAATGCCAGAACGAATATTGCCATCCCGGAAAACAGCATTCTCCCTTTAAACGGTAACGACAAAACAGGACTGCATCCTGCCATGGCCGGCTTACAGTCGCTCTATAACGATGGCAAGTTGTCCGTTATTCAGGCTGTAGGTTATCCTTCTCCAAGTTTTTCACATTTCAGGGCTACTGATATCTGGATGACCGGCTCCGCTTCCGATGTTGAGTTAGATAGTGGTTGGGCAGGCAGGTACCTTAATGGAGAATACCCTGGATATCCAAATGGTTTTCCAAATAGTACCGTTCCCGATCCGCTGGCAATTCAGATCGGTTCAGTAACTTCCCTTACTTTGCAGGGGCCATCGGTAAGTATGGGGATGAGCATCAGTAATCCTGCCTCTTTTTATAATTTTTTAAACGGTGTTCAGGACCCCGTGCCAGATATTCCATGGGGTAAAGAGCTTTCCTATGTAAGACTGGTAGCACGACAGTCGGCACAATACTCGGATGTGATTGTAAAAGCTGCTGCAAAAGTTCCTGCTTCCATGCAGATTACTTATCCTGCGAATAATGACCTGGCCGCTCAGCTTAAAATAGTTGCCCAATTGGTTAAAGGAGGATTAAAAACACGGGTATACATGGTTAGTACCGGAAGCTTTGATAACCATTCTGCACAGGTAAGTACTACAGATACTACAACAGGTACCCATGCCAATCTTTTGAAAAGAGTTTCCGATGCCATCAAAGCCTTTATGGATGATCTCAAAGGGTTAGGTGTTGAAGAACGGGTGGTAGGAATGACATTTTCCGAGTTTGGAAGAAGAATAAAGTCCAACGCCAATATAGGAACAGATCATGGTGCCGCAGCGCCTTTGTTTGTATTTGGTAAGGCTGTCAAGTCAGGAGTACTGGGAACTAACCCTGCAATCCCTACCAATGCGGGTGTAAATGACAGTGTTCCTATGCAATACGATTTCAGAAGTATATACGCTTCATTA
>CAXSIE010000267.1:0-1103 GCA_964237295.1 uncultured Flavihumibacter sp.
ATTAAGTATAAAGGAGATAAAACCAAATTCGGTCCGGCACAACTGGCTGCTATGGATAAGCGCAGATTGATGCCACATATTAAAACACCTGATTCCCTGAAAGATAACCTCGTAACAGGCATGGTTGAAGGTGGTGCAAAGCTCTATGGTACCTATTGCATTACGTGTCACCAGCCGAATGGAAAAGGTGATGGTAACAGGTTTCCACCGCTTGACAGTTCTGAATGGGTAACCGGTGGCAGGGGCAGGGGATGGGGTAGTGAAAAACTTATTACTACATTGCTGAAAGGCCTTGAAGGACCTATAACGGTCAAGGGTATACCCTATAATAATGCGATGCCTTCCCATAGCTTTTTAACCGATGAACAAGCCTCGCAGGTTCTTACTTTCATAAGAAGCAATTTTGGTAATAACTCGCCGGCTATTTCTTCGGCGGAAGTGGCTGATGTAAGAAAGAGGATCGGTACACAGATTACCGAACCTACCAAGACTCAATAATGTAAGAGTTTTATAATCACAGAGCATAACAGCCGGAGAGGAAGAAGAGGATGCTCTCTGTGTATCCTCTTCTTCTTCTCCGGCTGTTCGCTCTGTGGTTATGAAATGTTTTCAGTGGATATAACACTACTTCAGCTCCACGATCATTTCAATTTCAACAGGTATATTATTTGGTAACGACCCTACTCCGATAGCCGAACGTGCATGCTTTCCGTTCTCTCCAAAAACCTGCACCATAAGGTCTGAAAAGCCGTTCATTACCTGTGAATGCCGTTCGAAGGAAGGTATTGCATTTACCAATCCCAACACTTTGATGATCCGCTTGACTTTATTCAGGTCTTTAATTTCGTTTTTTAAAGTTGATAACAAAGAAATACCTACAAGTCTTGCTGCCTCCTGTCCCTGCTCTACCGTAAGATCGCTGCCCAGCTTACCGGTCACCTGACCGCCGCCCGGTTTGTCGGGACCATGTCCTGATAGATATACCATCTTTCCGGTTCGTACTGCTTTAACAAAATTAGCTGTGGGTGGAACGGGTGTTATCAGGCTTATTCCAAGACCGGATAAGTTTTTTTCAGCATCAACTTTTACTGCCTGGGCAGCAG
>CAXSIE010000267.1:1113-5743 GCA_964237295.1 uncultured Flavihumibacter sp.
TTGCACGGTAACAAAAATTGAAAGGAATATTATTGTTGTTATTTTCATTACATGTTTAGAAAATGAAATTATGAAATAAATTTTTTCGGTTACAATAAAAATTAATCTATTTTTAACATCAATCAACGGATAGGTTCGCATAAAACTGCTTGATAGGAAATAGACTGCAACTAATACCTTTCTGAATCACCACAACTATAACGATTGCTCTCGTGTGACAGCATTTTTAAACCAAAACAATATAAAATAACACCTATGAGCTTGAATCAATCCAACTTCTCAAAAAGAATGCTGATCAAAGAAAGCTTTATTGAGACCGAACGATTATTCAGATTATTACAGCTGCCATTCAAATTAATTTTTAACCTGCTTCATTTACAGCCTGTTAAAATAAGGATCGTGTATGTAATATTACTGTTGGGTTTTAATCACTTTGTTTTCGCTGCACCATCAGGGCATTTTTTTGATAAAGTAGTAAGCGGACAGGTGACGAATGCTGCCAATGAAAACCTTACCGGGGTTAGTGTTGTTATTAAAGGCACCAAAACAGGTACCGCCACAGATGCAACAGGCAGATACCGGATAAATGCACCGGAACAAGGAACACTGGTTTTTACTTTTGTTGGTTATGAAAGCATAGAAGTTCCTGTTAACAACCAGACGGCTATCAATGTAAAGATGGATGCGGCTGCCACCAATTTAACTGATGTGGTGGTAACTGCGTTCGGTATATCAAAGGAGAAAAAAGCCCTGGTATATTCCGTTGCCACGGTAAAAGGATCTGATCTTACTGAAGCGCGTGAAACAAATGTAGCCAACGCCTTAACAGGTAAGATAGCCGGCGTGGACGCTACACAGGTAGCATCCGGACCAGGCGGTTCCAGCCGCGTTGTTATAAGGGGCAATGGATCCTTCAACAGTAACCAGCAGCCGCTTTATGTGGTAAACGGATTGCCTATCAACTCCGGCAACAATGGTGCGCTTACCAACACTACCGGGCTTAATATTGACCGTGGTGATGGAATATCAAGCATCAATCCGGATGATATTGAAACAATTACCGTTCTTAAAAGCGGTGCTGCCGCTGCCTTATACGGTAGCCAGGCTGCCAACGGCGTAATACTCGTTACAACAAAAAGCGGCAGAACAGGACAGGGAATAGGTGTGGAACTCAGCTCCAACTTCGTTGTAGGTACGCCTTCTACATATCCTAATTTTCAAACCGAATACGGTTCTGGTAATGATGGCATAAAGCCGGCCACACAGGCCGCTGCGCTTAGTGCAGGCCGATTGTCATATGGTGCAAAAGCCGACGGATCGCAGGTTGTTCAGTTCGATGGCGTGATGAGACCTTATTCCATAGTAGGTGCGAAACAAAATATTAAAGATTTTTATCGTCCGAGCAAAGACTGGACGAACACGGTAGCCCTTTCTGGTGGAAGCAAGCAACTCAATTTCAGGCTATCAGTATCTGATCTGAAATCAGATGCGCAAACACCCAATTCAAACTTCGAGAGAAAAACTTCGAACCTGAGCTTACGTTCTACATTGGGTAAAAACGATTTTATCACTTTGGAATCTAACGTACAATACAACCTGGAAAATGGTACCAACCGTCCGGGTGTTGGTTATGCCGAGTTAAACTCCAGCTGGGCAACCTACCTTATCGGTAATACAGTTAGTATTAAAAGCTTGTATCCCGGTTATGACGTCAACGGAAATGAAATTCAATGGAACCCGGTACCGGCCGCTGCAAACCCGTATTTCGTTGTTAACAGAACCGGTAACAGCGATGACAAAAAGCGTTTTATCGGATCAGGAAGCGCTACCATAAAATTGTTGAAAAACCTTTCCCTTAAAGGGCAGGTAGCACAGGATTACCAGACCGTTAACTACCAGAGTTATGTTCCGATAGGGGCTGCTTTTACTCCTAAAGGTTATTTAAATACCTCCCAGGTGCAGGCGTCCCGTACCAACCTTAACGCATTCCTGACGTATAATACGGAATTCCTTAAAAACTTTTCTATAAATGCATTTGTTGGAGCTAACCAGGAGCGCCTGTATAATTTCGAATCAAGACTTGGAGGAATAGATTTCATTATCCCGAATTTTATCAGTTATACCAACCTGGCTACCCTAAACACTCCTTATAGAAGTGAACTTCGTTCAGGCACCAATTCGGTTTTTGGAAATGCGGATTTAAGCTATAAAGGAATTGTTTACCTGTCTGTAACCGGTCGCCAGGACTGGTTCTCCACACTAAGCAGAGGGCATAACTCCATATTTTACCCGTCAATCGGAGGTGGCCTTGTTTTGTCTGATGCTATTACCATGCCTGCTGCTATTAATTATGTGAAACTTCGCGGGTCGTGGGCACAGGTGGGAAGCTCCACTGTAGATGCGGAAAGCATCAACAGGATCTATACTTTTACAGCCGGTGGATTTAACGGGATACCGGTGCAACTGGCACCTGCGAATTTGCAGAATCCGAATATCCGCCCGCTTACCGTAACAACCTCTGAAGGCGGTTTTGAAATGCAGTTCCTTCAGAACAGGTTCAGCATAGATGCCACTTATTATAGTCGTGTTACTACCAATGATATCCTTCAGCCGGCAATATCCCAAACCTCCGGGTTCACGGCAGGAAATCAAAACGTTGGTAAAATAACCAACAAGGGCATTGAGCTGTTGCTTAACGCCTCGATTATGAAGAGCGCAAACTTCAGCTGGAACGCCAGTTACAATATCGGCTACAACAAGAGTGAAATTGTTGAATTGGCGCCGGGCATTACCAACCTTACCATCGGAACAGGAATCTCTTCAGCAGTGAGTATCGTAAATGCTGTCGGCTTGCCTTACGGGTCCGTTCTGGGATGGAGGATGAAAAAAAATGCCGACGGAGTGCAGGTCTATAACAAAACAAGCGGTTACGAAGACAGGTACCAGGATTATTTAGGCGTGGCAAATCCACCCTACCTTATGGGACTGACCAATACATTCCGGTATAAAAATATTTCACTGAATGTGTTGCTCGATGCCAAATTTGGTGCAGTTGCCTTTAACAATATGTGGGTGTACGCTTCGCGCTTCGGTTTAACAAAAAGCACCTTGCCCGGCAGAGAAACCGGCGTACAACTGGATGGTGTAGATCAAACCGGCGCTAAGTTCAGCAAACTATGGCCAGTTGTTGATTTGGATACCTACTACAATAACAGGGGTGCAAATTATTCGGAACTGGAGACATTCAACACAGATTTTGTAAAGCTTCGCAGCCTGATTTTAAGTTATTCCATTCCCGCCAGGAAGTTGAAGTTTGCCAAAATACAAGCCATAAATATTGGCTTTGTGGCCCGTAACCTTGCGATCCTTTATCGTGATAAAATGGTAAAAGATGCAGGCCTCGACCCTGAAATGGAACAAACAGTTTCCAACGCTACCGGTACTGCCGGTGCCGGTGAACCAAGAACCAGGACTATGGGTTTTAACGTGAACATCAAATTTTAATTTTTATCTTATTTAATATGAGAAAGATATTCATAACAGGTTTTATATTGGCTGGCGGACTTTACTTTTTGTCATCCTGTAATAAAAAAAGTCTTACAGATCTGAACACGCCTTTAAATTCAGTATCGTATGCTATCCCGGCGAATCTTTTTACCAATGCGCTGTTGAATACTCCCAGGGATAATTATTCCGTACTGGCAGAGGGCATGCAATACTTTTCTACCTATAAAGAAGTGCCTGCTATAGGAGATAAGTTCTATAGTTTTAATGGAACGGAAGCGGATTTCGGCACTTACACCGGGCGGCTCAATACGCTCTACCAACTGGACGCGGCCATACAGGATCCTGCATTGGTGAATCAACGTGCAATGGTTAAGATCCTTCGCGTATACACTTATCACCAGCTGACAGATGTAGCAGGTGACATTCCTTATTTTGATGCCGTGAAAGGTGAAGCCGGAACTTTATCTCCGAAATATGACACCCAGCGGGATATCTATCTCGATATGTTTAAGCAGTTGGATTCAGCAGGCACGGCCCTGGATGCTACCAAAACAAATTTTGGTGCTGCCGACCTGTTTTACAAGGGTGACGTAACCAAATGGAAAAAGTTAGCTTATACACTGATGCTGCGGCTTGGCATGCGCCTGTCAAAAGTAGAACCTGAACTGGCAAAGACCTGGGTTCAGAAAGCTATTGCAGGCGGCGTTATCACTTCCGATGCAGACATGGCAAAGATTACGTATGCCAACGTTGCCAACGGCATGAATAATAAAGTTCGCGTCTCATTGCTGAATGGCAATTATTTAAATCCACAGGATGAGGAAAATATGCGGCTACTTTTATTGACTATCTTAAAAATACCAATGATCCGCGTCTGCCAGTGATATCCGTAGTATGGGTAAAACCTGCCGGCGCTACGGCATACGTTGCCGATAACACTCCCGCCATTCAAAAGGGCCTGATCAGCGGAAGCCTTAATACAAAACCTACTAATTTTGGTATCTATTCAGAGCCTTCACAAGTTGTATTGAATGTAGCGGCACCCATCATCATCATGGGACCGGCTGAGGGGAACCTTCTTCTGGCAGAAGCCGCGTTGAGGGGATGGTACACCGGCACTACC
>CAXSIE010000267.1:5753-7539 GCA_964237295.1 uncultured Flavihumibacter sp.
CGTAAGGGCTGGCATGACCCAATGGGGGCAATGGGCCTCCGTACCACCGAGCTCAAGTGTTATACCAACCGCACAGATAGACGCCTATATTGCAGCCAATCCTTACATGGCTGCCGGAACTTTTGAGCAGCAATTGAAACAGATATCGGAGCAGAAATGGCTGTCTTTATTTGGTGATGATTATGAAGTATATGCAAACTGGAGACGAACAGGCTACCCTGTACTGATGCCGGTAAACTATCCCGGCAATGTAACCGGCGGTAAAATGTTCAGGCGTTTTTCCATACCTGTGGCAGAAAATTTATTAAACCAGGCAAATTACCTGGAGGCATTAAAAAGGCAGGGTTTTTCCGAATCTACAAGTGATAATCTGCTAACAAGAGTATGGTGGGATAAACCTTAGGTAATGGTTAATGATTAATTGTTAACGGTTAGTGTTACTGTATTTAAGATTTCCTGTCTTCAAATCTTCAAATATTAGGATTGAAACTTATTACAAAACCCTGAGGGGTGTAACGATTATAGGAAATAATAAACACAAAGCGCAACTCCGAAGGGGTGACATCGAAAGTTTCAGCAAGGAAGGATCATGTTATTCTTTCGGGATTGTGTTTGAAAATTCATTAATTGCCATAAACATGTGACCAATCTGTGGTTTAAAATGCAGGTTCTGATTGCCAGCTTTTTTTTGGCAGGATCCTTACCTTGTAACTGAATTTATCAACGATATAAATTGAGACCATGAAACGCAGAGATATCCTTAAATTCCTTTCAACTGCACCTTTAACAGGAAGTATTATTGGTGCCATACTGCCTTCCGGAACGGCCAAAGCAGCACCTGCTCCGCTCAAGGAAAAACGCGACCTGATCAAAGAACTCGGCCTGCGTACTTTCATCAACGCCGCAGGCACCTACACTACAATGACTGCCTCGTTGATGCAGGAAGAAGTACTTGATGCAATTAATAGTTCTGCAAAGGAATTCATCATGCTTGATGAAGTGCATGATAAAGTAGGTGTAAAAATTGCGGAATTGTGTAAGTGCGAATCTGCAATGGTTACCTCAGGCTGTTGGTCGGCGTTAGTATTGGGTACTGCCGGAGTGCTGACCGGAATGGATGAAAAGAAAATAGCAATGCTGCCTAATGTAGAAGGGCTTGACAAAAATGAAGTGATCGTTCAGAAAGGGCACAACCATGACTATATTCATGCGCTCACCAACACAGGAATCAAGCCTGTTGTAGTAGAATCCATGCAAGACCTTGAAAAGGCAATAGGTTCAAAGACCGCATTGATGTATTTTTTAAATGAAAGTGCACCACATGGAATGATTTTGCATGAAGAATGGATTGCTGTGGCTAAAAAGAATAATATCCCCACCATCATTGATATTGCAGCAGATGTTCCGCCGGTTGAAAATTTGTGGAAATACACAGGAATGGGATTTGACCTGGTTTGCGTATCGGGTGGTAAAGCTTTGAGAGGGCCGCAGAGCGCCGGGCTGCTGCTGGGCAGGAAAGAACACATTGCTGCTGCCAGGCTTAACGGTCCTCCGCGTGGCGGCAATATCGGCAGGGGAATGAAGGTTAATAAAGAAGAGATGCTGGGTATGTATGCCGCTCTTGACAAGTACGTTCACCTGGATCATGAAAAAGAATGGAAGATTTGGGAAGACCGCATCGCCGTTATCGAAAATGCTGCTAAAAAAGTAAAAGGTGTTAGCACAGAAGTAATAGTTCCGCCTATCGCCAATCATACACCCGCTTTAAAAATTTCATGGGATATGT
>CAXSIE010000268.1:0-3279 GCA_964237295.1 uncultured Flavihumibacter sp.
TACAGCCAGTTGCTTTACCTGTTCACCCAGTAAGCCAAATTCACCAAACATGCCTACCAGAATGAACACAAAATATATGAGCCTGCTGGTGGAATTTACTGTTTCAGGATTTTGGATAAGTCCCACGATCACCTGGCCAAGACCAAGGTACACTGCGCCACCTACTAAAGCGGTAAGAAAAGTTAATGCATAACCTGCGGGTGTTATGCTTACATGATCAATGTAGAACCCGGCAACAAAAACAATGACCGTCAGCAACACGATCATCATCAGTTGAACAGTTAAACGGCTTGCCATAATGCACCACAATGGCAGCGGTGCCACACGTAACCGTTGAAATATGCCTTTATCGCGGTCCCTGGCAATACTATTGGAATAACCCATGAGGCCGGTAGCTACCAAACCAATTGTTATGCAGGTAGAAAGTGCGAATGCTGCACCCATTTTGTCAATAACACTCTTCCATGAAATCAGAATGATTACAGGCACCAGCAATACAATTACGAACGAACGCCTGTTGCGCCATTGCGTGGTAAGATCCGCACGAAGTAATGAGGCAAATGCCGATGAAGTTTTTGGTATGTTGATTTCCATTGTATGTAATATTTTATGGCCGTATAGTATGGCCGGTAAGTCCTATGAATACGTCTTCCAATGTTATTTTTCCTCTTCTTGAAGCCTTGATAACTTCAGGATCATTACCATGTTTGTCTATCAGGTTCCGGGGAGTATCTATAACTATCAGCGTGCCATGATCAATAATAGCGATCCGATCGCAAACAGCTTCTGCTTCTTCCATAGAGTGCGTGGTTAAGATCACTGCATGCCCATGTTCCCGCATGGCCTCCATGCGTTCCCAGAGTTGCCTCCGGCTTTGCGGATCAAGTCCCGATGTAGGTTCGTCGAGCAATACCAGTTTTGGATCATGCAGCGTAGCAATTGCAAGCGATACGCGTTGTTGCTGTCCACCGGATAGCTGGCCGAATTTTTTAGCACCGGTTTCTTCCAGTTTTATGTCCCGCAGTATTTTTGCAAGTTTATCTTCCGGCATGTCCACTCCGTAAATGCCGGAATACAGCCGTATGATCTCGCTTACGGTAAGCTCCGGCTGAAAGCTGGTAAACTGCAGTTGCACTCCTATGGCAGCACGTGCATAGCGCGGTTTTTCTGCGGCATCGTATCCTGCCACCACTATAGAGCCGCTGCGTGGTTTCAGTAAACCTTCTATAGAACTGAGGGTGCTTGTTTTACCAGCTCCGTTAGGACCCAGCAAACCAAAGATTTCTCCATTCTTTACATTAAAAGATACATCCTTTACAGCATGAAAAGAACCGTAATAAACATTCAATCCTTTTACTTCCAACACAAAACTGCCGTTTTGTTGTTCCATATTTATTTGTGTGGTTTAATTGTTTAAAGATGATTAAATATAAATAAACTTCGTAAAATAGATATATTAACCGGATTTTGGTTCGGTGAATTAGTGTCAACCTTCTTATTTATTTCATGATTCCTCTTAAACTGAAGGATAATTTTTTAACAAAGGAATACACTAAACACAATAACAATAGCGCAGCAAGGCTAATCTTTTTATCCTGTACAAATACCTGCACGTTTATTATTGCAACTTTTATACTTCAAGAATATAAAATCAACATGATAAAATAGTTGGATTTTCTGGCAGACAAATGAATTTTTTTTGGTTATAATTATATTATTTTTAAATTAATTCCGTTGCTACAGGTTCATGTTGTAAAATTGAACAATTGAAGTTATTTACAGTTGTAATTGTTAGTGCAATTATAAAATGGAACCTAAAATTTTAAAATGAAAAAAATTATATTCATCTGTTTAGCCATCTCTTCAATAATATCATGTAAGCATCCGTCCGATAAATATTCAGGCCCGATTGAGATTAAACGAGGTGGCGTATATACAGGTAATTATAAAAGCGATGATACTAACGTTCCTGCCATTACGATTTCTACAAATGATCCTGTTGAGATAACCGGCTGTAATATTGTGAGCTCCGGTATCGCCATCAAAGCCTTTGGCGGCACCAAACTGAATATTCACCATAACAATATCACCGGACAAAAACCTACTGGTAACAACCAGTGGGGTAGGGCTTTGGATGATTATCATCCACAATACCTGATCTTTGAAAATAACAATGTTAACCATACCGGTGGGTTAATGGTTGATCATTCTGATAATAATACCAGGAGCGCTGTTATCAGGTTTAATAAATTTTTTAATACAGACAAGCGCAAAGTTGATTTGTCGGAAGGCGATCACCGTGCAACCATTCTTTTTAATACGGTATTACCGATAACAGGTGAGATTTCATGGAATTATTTTCATAACGGCCTGGATTCAAGTTATGTAGAGGATAATATTAATTTTGGCAATTCGGGTGGATTAAAAGATTCTTTTTTTCTGATTCATGATAATTTTATATGGGGTGCTTATCCATATCCTTCTACTGCCAATCATTTCACAGGTTCCGGAATCTCCATAGAAGGGGAACCGGGCCACAATAAATTTGAAAACACTTCGCAGTATATCAAGATCTTCAACAACCAGGTGATTTCTACCTGTAACGGTGGGATCAACATCAGTCATGGGCATGATATCAGTGCGGAGTGGAACACGATCATTTCTTCCGGGATGTATCCTAATGGTGTAAAGTCTGATAGGTTTTGGGGAGGCTGCGCTATATGGAATGGATCGAACTTAAGCGCCGATGTTTTCAAGAACCTGGTTATCAAAAATAACACGATAGGTTATGTGAGGCCAGGGGTTAACGTACCGTTTACTGACCGGCAGGATTATGTGGTAGTTGCCGGTAGCATTCTTAATGTTCAGCCGGGAGATAATAAGGCGCTTCCAAACCCGATTACATTGCAAACCGAGCTTGATCAGGTAGCTGTCTGGGAAAAGAAGCTGGCTGATAGCAGGATTATTTCAGGCAACACAAAAAGTAAGTAATCGTATTGGAGGTTGATCTCAAACTTCCGCAGGGTTAATATAACTACTGCAGGCAACGGTGAAGAAACACCTAATGTTTTAAATTTAATCTCCTGTTTGGCTGTTAGGGGCATCAACCGGCTTGGACTGCGGTGATCCTTTTTGCCTTAACCAGATAGATAATAATACCACCGAAGCCACCGCCAGAAATTCACTTTGCCAGTTCTGAAAAGATTCAAACCAAAAGTGAGAATCCTGGATGTATCCCATACCTGACGTGGTGGCTTTACCTTTCATTTGCTGTTCTTC
>CAXSIE010000268.1:3289-5430 GCA_964237295.1 uncultured Flavihumibacter sp.
AAGTACGAAGAGCAATAAAAATGCAATGGATAAAGAATTGCTGTAAAGTTTTAACCAGATGCCGCCTTTACGTACCGGCCAGGGTGCAGATGGTGACGGCTGAGGCTCTTTATCTACTTCTTCATCTTCGCCATCTTCGCCTGCCAGTTTTTTTGATTCTGATGATCCTCTTTGACGAAGGCTTACAGTCATCAACACATAAATTGCCATCTGAAGGAACTCGCTTTCCCAGTTTTCAAAAGTTGCTGAAATGAAGTGCCCGCTTGTTATATACTGTGTTGCTGTTATCTGAGGTTGATTGAATTCCTGCAGGTCTTTATTATGTTCCTTGAAGCCGGTAAAGAATTGTCCTCCCCAAAACACCAGCATCATTAAAATCAATGAAAGGCTAAGTCCATTGCGATAAAAGAAAGAAGTGTTTTGTGTTTTCATACTTGTGTATATTTGACCTGGGTAAAGATAGTTATTGGATCAGCAATTATTTATTATATAATATCATGAGCAAATGATCTTTGCCTTGATGCTCCGTCAAGCCTGAAAAAAATTAAACATTTATTTTATTTTATTCTTCTTATGACACCAAACCGACGTTCATTTGTAAAACAGGTTACTGCACTGGCCGGAGCATTTTCAGTGGATAACTTATTCAACCTGGCCCATGCCGCTGAATGGCAGCAGGCTGCCGATAAAGTAAGCCATAAAACCGCAGGTGAACTGGCTGTTGATGAAGATTACTGGACCGTTATACAGCGAGCCTTTACTGTGAGCTCCAGTATAATTATCTTAAACAACGGTGGCGTTTCCCCCTCTCCGTTAGTTGTACAGCAGGCTGTTGAAAGATACAACCAGCTTGCCAATGAAGGGCCTTCTTATTTTATGTGGAGAATTTTAGACCAGGGCCGTGAACCGTTGCGGGAGAAGCTGGCTTTGCTGGGCGGCACTTTAACGGATGAAGTTGCCATTAACCGCAATGCCACCGAAGCATTGAATACAGTGATCTATGGAATGGACCTGAAGCGGGGTGATGAAGTGATCGGCACTAAACAGGATTATCCTAACATGGTGCAGGCATGGCAGCAAAGGGCAGCCCGGGAAGGAATTGTGTATAAACAGATAAGTTTCGAATTTCCCATAGAAGATGATGATGTTATCGTTCGTATGTATGAAAAAGCGATAACTCCTGCCACTAAAGTGATCCATGTAACACATGTAATAAACTGGGTGGGACAGATAATGCCGGTGCAAAAGATCTGCCGTATGGCGCATAGCAAAGGCATAGAAGTTATTGTTGATGGCGCGCATTCGTTTGGCTTGCTCGATTTTAAGATTCCCGATCTTGAATGCGATTATTTTGGCACCAGTTTGCATAAATTTTTATCAGCTCCCATTGGCAGCGGCATGTTATGGATCAAAAAAGAAAAGATCGCCAAGATATGGCCATTGACCTGCAACAGCAAACCAAACAGCGGTGATATCAGGAAATTTGAAACGCTCGGCACCCGCAGTTTCCCCATTGAACAGGGTATCGGTGAAGCGATCAACTTTCACAACGCCATTGGCAACAAACGAAAAGAAGAACGCGTACGTTACTTAAAAAATTACTGGGCTGAAAAAGTGCAGCACCTGCCCGGTATAAAATTGCATACTTCATTAAAACCGACTTTTTCATGCGGTATCTGCGGAGTAAGCATCGCCGGCATGACACCCCAGGAAGTTGAAAGCACTTTGTTTGCGCAGTATAAAATTCATACATCTCCCACGGTGTATGAAAATATAAGCTGTGTTAGAATTACACCACATGTATATACTACGTTAAATGACCTCGACAAACTTGTAAAGGGATTAAAAGAAATTGCCGAAAAGAAACTGGCGCAGAAAACTGTCAGTTGAGTTCAGTTTTTAATTTGACGGATATTTTATTTTTTAAACAGAATTATCGACCCTGGAGGTCCGAAAGAAATATTAATGCTCCCGTTGAAAAATAACTGCCTGAATGTAAAAAACCTGCACCTTGCAATATCGGTTATCCTTGTGATACCTGTTGCGCTGGCTTATGGTGTGCAGCCGTCTGTTATGTTACCTGGATTATTTGATTTTAAAGTAGCAACCATCAATCTGACAAGCATTTTCAGGGCAATGAT
>CAXSIE010000268.1:5440-7530 GCA_964237295.1 uncultured Flavihumibacter sp.
TGGCAATGTCGTCGCTTTGGGCAATTGGTATTATTAAACCGAGGTTTTGGGTTACGGCAACCGTTACGAATATTGTTTTCATGGGTGGACTTGCATCCGGCAGGTTATTAAGTGTGGTTGTAGACGGTGTTCCGAAAGTTTATTTTTTGATCGGCCTCATGTTGGAACTTGTACTTACTTTTTGGGGTTTGAACAACCTGAAGAAATATAATTAATAAATGCAATTACTACAACAGCTTCAGTTAAGGACCTGATGATCGCAGGAATATTTTGAAGAAGAATGTATAGCCCGGTACTTTGATGAGAGAGTTATAGTATATCCGGTGAAAAAAAGAAAATAACTACAAGCGCTGTTCACGATGAAATTTTCTAACAATTAACGATTAAACTTATGCAGCAGGATATTAAAAGCACTGACCCCATTGTTATATTACCGACGCTTTCTGTAAGAAATGGCGCGGCTGCAATTGACTTTTACAAAACTGCTTTTGGCGCTATTGAATTGATGCGTAATACAGGTCCTGATGGTGAAGTTGTTGCTGAATTATCTATAGGTGGTGCCCGGTTTTTGGTTGCCGATGAAGCTCCGGCCTATGAAAATTTCAGTCCGGAGTCGCTTGGAGGTGGAACGATAAGAATGGGATTACAGGTACCAGATCCTGATGCTGTTGCGCAACAGGCCGTATCCGCAGGTGCCCGTGAAATTTATCCGGTGGCTGACCAAAGTTATGGTTACCGGTTAGGGCGTCTCGTTGATCCTTTTGGCCATCATTGGGAAATATTTAAGCCCTTAAAACATTCCGATAACGAAGACCGTAGCAGATCATAATAATTCCCTGTTATTATTTATCAACTCAGACTTAACATCCTGCAAAAAAAACGATAGTTTTCGCTTTGAATAATTCGTGATAATAAAATATTCATTCAGGGATAGGAATTCTTATAAAAATACTTTACTTTTTCTCTTTAAAATATTATTTTTAGTTACGATACGCAGTCGCTCTCATTACATTATCATTTATCATTTCACATTAACCAGCTAAAAAATGAAACCATCTCATGTAAGAGGATTAGCAATAATTTTAGTGATACTTCTTATTGTTAATATATATGGTATATTCCATTCAAGCAGCAATTTGGATGCAATTCAAAACAATATTACCATCTCTCAAAAGAATGTTGATTCAGCTCTTTCCAATATAAGTTTTTCAAAATCCAAGATCGATTCCATTCAGGCTAATATGCAGAATTTCAGTGAATATATTACCAGTGTGCAGAATTCGGTTAACCAGATTAATTCAAGCAAAAATGCGGCTGATACAAAAAGTATTAAGATCCTGACTGAGCTTCGTAAAAATGCTTCGGCAGCTAAGGAAGAGTTAGAGAAAACGGATTCTACACCACCAGTTATCAAAATCAAGTCATTATAATTATATGAAACATCAGAGATTTTATAAATATATTTTCTTTCTGTCAATATTGATTTTTGTATGTACAAACTGTATGTCGCAAAAGCCGGTAAAGAATTTCAACGACTCGTTGAGCAAAACCGCTTATATTATTAACAACGGCGATTCAGTAGCAGTTCAAATAGATAGCACTGTTATTATGAATAAAACCACCTTTCATTTATATCAGATATATTATGACAAAGGCCGTTTTGCAAACAGTTCCTATAAGCTTGTTCTGAATTCTTATGAAGATATTATCAGAAAACAAGACAGTATGCTTGCCGAAAAAGAATTTTATTACAAGCTGTTGAATACAAATTATGAATCATTTTCCGGTAATACGATGCATTTTATAGATAGTACCCGTAGTGAATTGAAAATAATATCCAAATCTTTAGATTCGGCGCAGTCTCACCTTTTCGTTACACAAAAAGCATTGAACGAAGCCCAAAAAGAAATCGCCGACGAACGCAGGAAATCAAGTTTCAGGGCTTTTAAATTTGGATTTGCCGGCCTGCTTATTGGTGGGTTGCTTGCTGCGGTAATAATTCATTAACAATATTGAATGAATTGCTTTTTAAGCGTTTTTTAACCACAGAGTCCTTCGTGAATTTAAAAATTCAAACCTCAACATTAGAT
>CAXSIE010000269.1:0-7518 GCA_964237295.1 uncultured Flavihumibacter sp.
ATATAAAATTGTTTGCAAATTATTTGGAATTTAACGGTATAACTCCGTGGTTCAACCTCAAATCCCATACCCATACCCCTCACCTCAGAACTTATTCTTCCACATCATGCTCTCTACCGGCCTGTTTGGCTGGCCGCTGTATTTTGCATCTTTTTTATTGTTGTATTTTACTTCAATTTCACCTTCAACGGGAAAGTAAATCAGTTGTCCCACCGGCATTCCTTCATACACCCTTACCGGAATTTTACAGGATATCTCCAGGGTCCAGTTACCGCAAAAGCCAACATCGCCTTTACCGGCAGTGGCATGTATATCTATTCCTAAACGGCCGGTGGAAGATTTTCCTTCAAGGAAAGGTACATGAGTATGCGTCTCAGTATATTCCTGGGTTACGCCCAGGTACAAAGTGCCCGGATGCAGCACATAACCTTCGGAAGGTATTTCAAAATGCTCAATGGCATTGTGCTTTTTTGCGTCAAGCTCAGCGTCTTTATAAACTGCCAGGTGTTTTGACAGGTGTACATCATAAGAATTTGTGCCCAGGCTTTCACGAGCGAACGGTTCAATTTTTATGGTTGCTCTTTCAATTTCTTCCAGGATGCGTTTATCCGACAATATCATATTTAATCTGATTAAAATAATTCATGAAGTTCAGCTTAATTTCATAAAGTCTTTCATTATACCATACAATCTAAAAGCTTATTTTAACAGGTGCCGCTATTTTATCAACATAATATCAATGAATTCTCAAGACTCGGAATATGGAACATAGCAGAGACAGAAGATTTTTTTTTGGAAAAAGTATTCCTTCAACGGGAGATATCACATCCGCATAAAAGACTGCAACACCTTGCCGGCAGGTACCTGCTTCAATTGCTGTTCAGCGATTTTCCATACGATCTGATTATGATCGCCGATACCAGAAAGCCATTCCTGATCAATGAAGCCTATCATTTTTCTATTTCCCACTGCGGTGATTTTGCCGCTGCAATAGTAAGCAGGAAAAGCAGGGTGGGGATAGATATTGAATTGGTGAAACCAATGATTCAAAAGATCAGGAGTAAGTTTCTCAGCAATGCTGAGATGCAGTTGTTATCAGAGAGTGAGGTAATTTCCGGTGAGGTAATTCCCAAAATAAATAACGTACCCTCACAAAGCCCATCATCAGGTTTTTTAACGCTGTGCTGGAGTGCCAAGGAAGCATTATACAAATGGTTTGGAAGTGGTGGTGTGGATTTTAAAGCGCATATGCAATTGAGCAAGCCTATTGATTTTAAAAGTGGTGAGTTCATTCGGTCATCTTATACTTTCAGCAAAACAGAGCAGGTGCATCTGGTTGTTATGTCTAAAACTTTTAATGAAATGGTGATGAGTTATGTATTATCATAATGTATTTGTATCGTTCAAGGTTACCTATTTCTTATCATTCCACAAAAAAAGCTGCCCGGTAACCGGAGCAGCTTAATAATTAACCAGGTAATGAATTACTTCTTGAAAAACGGTCCTACAATGGCAAGAACCTGGTCCTTCGTTAAAGGCTCATCCCAAGCTTCTGTAGCAGCGTTCACAGAGATCGGGAAACCATTGATATTTACGATTTCAATAGTTGCTTGTTTAGTGTTGTCTTCACCATCATAACTGGCCTGAACAAGCGGCGAATTGATGCCACTCATGTTACCGGTGATCCATGGTTTTACATTACCGATACCGGAACCATAAGCTTTACGCATGGTACGGATATGAGCGGCATGTCTTGCTTCTACTGAATGTATTTGAAGCGCAGCAGTTAAGTAGGCACCACCCTGAACAATTTCGGCGGCCCTGCCTTTATAGGCTCTTACGCCTGTGTCTTCAAAAGTTTGGGCAACATTCAAAAACAGTTCGAAGCTGGTGAATACATCTTTAAATGGTCCTGTACCGGAACCGGAGCCTGCAGAAAAGTCAAAAACTGGCATCCCGATAGGAGTACCGCCTGCGCTCATGATAGCAGATTTTAAGAATATTACATGGGCATTTTCATGCTTGGCAATAGTTTGTATTGCACCTGTAGCTGCACCGGCAGGAATCAAACCCGGACTAGCCAAGGCCATATTATAAAAAGCTGATTCCAGGTATTCCAGCGTTAATGCATAATTCAAAATATCAACAACAGAATCCTTGGTGCTTTTTGTACCGGCATAAGCTTTTTGAAACAAAGAGCCTAAAGCAAATGGAACGGCGGCAAGCGCCATTTTTCCGCCAGCGCTTGCAAAGTCTTTCAGCGCCTTTCTGCGGGTGTTGAGCCTGTCGTACACATCAGCGTCAACTTTTTCAACCTCTCCGAAAATATTATTAAGGTTCATATTTTAAAATTTAATAGGTGGGTAAATGACTAGGATCGATGGGTGTTTTAATATAAGTGCCTGCGATTGCCAATACGTCAAGTGGTTTGCGGGCCATGTCTAATCCCATAGCATCAACTGTGGTATCATCTGCAAAGCTTCCGTTACTGATCATATCACGAATCGCTGCAGCATGGCGTGCTTCAACTGAAACAATCTTACCTGCAAGTACCAGGTAGTCGGGAGACATGATCAACCTGCCTGCACCGTTATATGCAGATACACCGAGGTCTTCAAAAGCTTTTGCTGTACCAAGCACACTGTCACGTGATGAAAAAGTAATCTTGCTCCAGTCAAACTCTAAAGACATGATAGCCATTCCACCCAATGCATTTTTAAAAAATTCCCTGTGCGATATCTCGTGGTCACGGATATCGGTTAACAGGGAAAGCTCCATAGATGAAATGCTACCATATGGATTTTGAATAACCATTGTGTAGAATGCAGCTTCAAGTTGTTCAAGCGCATATGCATAATTTAAAATACCGATATCACCGGTACCCAGGTCAACTCCGGCAGTGGTAGTTGTTCCGTTCTGGGTGCTATTTGTATCCATTACTTGTTCCTTGGAGCATGCGGTGGCAACAACCATTAAACCGGTAGCTGCACCTGCGTAGCCAAGAAATCTCCGCCGTGATAGTTGCGCAATGTGTGCTTCACTCGCCTCCATCTGCTTTGTTTCAGATAAACTTTTAGGCATTGTTTTGTTTTTAAATGTTAATGAAAAAATTAAATTAATTATGTGTACGTTGTGGAGTAGTGAATAAAGACTCTGTGAAAACCTGTGGTTATTTTAAATAGTTACAGTTATCATACTGGAGTTACGAGTTTGTTTTAAAACCGGATTGAAAATGATTAAAATGTTTTAGGATGTGATTAATCATTCTGCCTTAATTGTGATTATGGTAATTTATTGATGGGTTATGATTTGAGTTATAGCCTGTCATAAAATAATTTAACCACAATTCAGACAATTTTTTTTAATCATTCAAAAAAAATATTATATTCGTTGCGATTATACCTCTCCGTTCGAAAAATCACACTACCACTAATATCTTATTCTAGTAAATCCATTTAACATTCTTTGAAAGTTAAATCCTAAAGTTATTTTACAACGTAACTGAAAAAACTGATTAGCGTAGATTAACCTAAACAATACGATGTTTACTATAATAAAGCGTTTTACAGCTATCTTTTTAATGGGTTTTGTATTAGTTGCCTGTAAAAAGGATGCTAAGCAGGTTGTTGCTCCTAATGATATTGTTGAAACACAGCCAGCCATCCAAAAGCCTGTTACTGTGAAAATAATTGATGCAATCGGGGGCTTCTACGAAGCCTTGCCTGTTCATTATAATGAAACAACAAAATCATATCCGCTGCTCATTTTTATACCTGGTGCAGGTCAGTTTGGTAACGGAGCCCTGGACCTGCCCTTCGTGTTGAACGACGGTGTGGCCGAACTTCTGGACGAAAAGAAATTCCCGCCCAATTTCAAGGTCAATGGGAAAAATTTTTCCATGATCGTTTTATCACCCCAGTTCAGTTACATTCCATCCAATTATGATATAGCTGTTTTTATAGATTATGCTATTAAAAATTACAGAATAGACAAGAGCCGTATATATATGTCAGGATTGAGTTTAGGAGGATTTGTCACATCTGATTTTGCAGCAGAGAATACTTCGATAATAGCCGCTGCGGTGCCCATCGCCGGTGTGCTGACCTCGGGTAACGTAATAGAAAGATGCGAAAAAATCGCAGTAGGTAAATTACCGATATGGGTCTTTCATAATACCGATGATCCTACGATTACTTCCACCAACTCAGAAAAGTTTGTTTCATTAATAAATAGCGACAATCCTTTTATACCAGCGAAGCTTACCTTATTTAAAGCGGCCATTCATGATGCATGGACGCAGGCGATCAACCCGGCGTATAAAGAAAATAATATGAATATTTATGAATGGATGCTTCAATATTCCCGGTAGTAATTCAGGTTCAGAAGAAGGTTATATTATAAAGGATAATGCCGCGTTTAGTGATTGGAATTATATTTAAAGATTGTTCAATAAGCGTTAATAATACTTAATCATATTTTATTAAGTATTACAAGCCTTATTTTTATACGCTATCCACCAGAAATCCCGATTCATTTAACTACACATCAGTGTAGCTAAATGTTATAAACAATTATATACATCTCATACCTTAAATCTACCGTTTGTGCCATATTCTCTTCGGAGCCATATAACAATGCCGGGATGATAGGAGTTCAATTAATGTTTTCAGAATTTTTAATATATAAACAAACAGCAATGAAACCAAAATTTACTCAAATGCAGCGGCTTCGTTATTTTGCCGGACTGATTTGTGTTATCGGTATTTCAGCGATCTTAATGTCTTCCAGTCACCGGGAAGCTCCATTAATAGCCAACGATCCGATGGCTGATAACACGGATGTATATGCCTTTAGAAGTCCTGTTAACAAGGATAAAATAATTTTAATCGCAGATTATATTCCTTTTGAACTGCCGCAGGGCGGGCCGAACTTTTATACTTTTGGAGAAAATGTACGCTACGAAATTCACATAGATAACAACACCGCCACTAAAGGTGATGATGTTACCTACCGCTTTACTTTCAAACGTGCAAACCAGGATCCCACTACGTTTTTTAACATCAGGCTCAACAAGCAGAACTTGTACACCACCTATACCTGCGAGCGTAGCATGGATGGTGGTATAACCTTTACTCCCATTGTAACTGATGGTGTGGTTCCCCCGAATAATATAGGACCCAGAAGTATTGAGAGTATGGTTGGACTTAATGTTATCAACTACAATTCTTTGGTAACAAGCGCTATCCAAACAGCCACTACGGGCGAAAAAGTGTTCTGCGGCCCTGCTGATGATCCCTTTTTTGTAGACCTTGGCGGTGTATTCGATCTCGGTGACGCACCAAGACAGAACAGCAAAATTCGTGACGGGCTGGCACGTTATAATGTTCATTCTATTTGTATAGAAGTAGATATTTCAACACTTCAAAAAGATCATAAAACAGTTGATAAAGCAGCTAATATATTAGATGGTGACTATGTAATAGGTGTGTGGGCATCAGCCAGCAGGCTTTCAACCAAAACATTGAATACTGCTATTGGTGGTTCTCCTTTCAATCCTTTGGGTGGTGGTACTTCTACAGAATCCGGTAACTGGGTACAGGTTTCAAGATTGGGAATGCCTCTTACCAACGAAGCAGTGATTGCCATTGGTAAAAAAGATTACTGGAACGCTTTAACACCATACCAGGACCTTGATAATATTGCAGCTTTCGGAAATTATTTCTACAATCCAGAACTTGCCCTATATATGGACGATAGTCAATATGGGGGTGCTGTACCTGCATTTAAAGCGCTGCGTATTCAAAGTAATTCTTTAAAAAATTTTGATTTTAGAAATGGCAAGCTGGGATTGTTTGGTTTAAAAGGAGCTTCTGCGCTAAAAGGTACTGCTTTGGACGATGCTATTTTTGGCACCCTCTTATTGCCAGGAGCAGGTAAGCCACGTTCAGTGGACCTATGGCCCATTTTTCACACAGGGGTTCCAAACCTCAGACCATACCAGTTGGCAACGGGCAAAAGCGGCGACCCGCTGGCTGAAGGGAAACCCTTTATCAATAATTTCCTACCTAATGGCGGAGACATGCTTCGCTTGAATATGGCCGTTCCCGTTACTCCAAGAAACGATCCTAAATTTAGTTCTTTGGGCCTGGTAAGCGCTGCTGTACTTGGGTTAACGGATCCAATGTATAATAATAAAACGCTCCAGTTCATACCTAACATGGATGGCTTTCCAAACGGAAGAAGACTGGAAGATGATGTTACGCGTATTGAATTACAGGCAGTGGGCGGAGTAGTGCTTGCAGCAATCGGCTTATGGTACGATGATTATAACCCTGCATCGCCGGGAGCATCGCCGGTTACCAACCAGTTGATCAATGTATTGCAGTATTCAACCGGTGTTGAAAAAAATGATACTACGTTTAAAACCGCATTTCCTTACGTTCAAATTCCTTGGAGAGGCACTGACATACAAGGACAGCATTAATACACCATGCTCCTGTTCAGGAAATTATTGATTTAATTGAAAATATTACAATTATGAAACAAAAAATATCTGCGGCATTCTTTCTCCTTTTAATGCTGGTGAATACTTTTCCGGTATTTGCTTCGAGTCACCGGGAAGCTCCACTGATCGGAGGTGATCCGCTTGCTGACAATACAGACCTGTACGCATTCGTAAACCCTGAGAACCCTGATAAGGTTATCATCGTTGCCGATTATATACCTTTCCAGCTGCCACAGGGCGGACCTAACTTTTACTCCTTCGGTGAAGACATACGCTACGAAATTCATATAGATAATAATGTTGGCAACAACACTGTTACCAATGGTGATGACATCGTGTACCGTTTTACTTTCAAGAAAACAAATGAAGATCCCACTACATTTTTTAATATCAGGTTGGGAAAACAAAATCTTAAAACAACTTATATTTGTGAAAAGAGCATCGATGGCGGTGTTAATTTTTCAACTGTGGTTAGTGAAGGTAAAGTGCCGCCACCCAATATCGGACCACGTTCTATCAGCGGTGGGGCGGGGTTAAATGCTCCTGATTACAATTCTCTTATCACCAGCTCCATTGCCACTGCTACCTCCGGTGAGAAAGTTTTCTGCGGCACTGCCGACGATCCTTTTTTTGTTGACCTGGGCGGTATATTCGACCTGGGAGATGCGCCCAGAACCACCGGCACCAAACCATTCGACGGGCTTAAGTGTAAAAATGTTTCTACTATCGTTCTGGAAGTAGATATCGCATCTCTGCAGAAAGATCATAAGTCAGTATCACAGCGGAAGAACATTCTCGATGCCGATTACACCATCGGCCTTTGGGCTTCCGCAAGCAGGAGAAAAATAAGGACACTCAATACCGATGGCACACAAACATCTACTGGCGCCTGGGTACAGGTATCAAGATTAGGTATGCCTTTAACCAATGAAGCGGTTATACCCGTAGGTAATAAAGACCTGTGGAACTCGATAACACCCTATCAGGAAGCCATATTGTATGAAAATGATTTG
>CAXSIE010000270.1:0-7511 GCA_964237295.1 uncultured Flavihumibacter sp.
CGGTTTACAAACCGGAGAATTTCGCCGATCCCAATCACCTGAATTATAAAGGTGCACCTCTATACACCGAAGAACTTTTTAAACTTTTTAAATCTCAGGCAATAACGACATTTCACTAAGGGGCTTCTATATGTTTCTTTTACGGTTTTAATCCGGCCGTAAATAATAACATGTAATGCTATCATTTTTGAGCCATCTCTTTTCAGGAAATAACTGGTGATAAGTTGCCATGAAATTACGTATGGAATCATCCTGAAGGATGGTTGCTTGGCGTCAATTTACAGCAACTTACTACCAGACTGCATTTCATGATAAATGATAGCTGCAGCTGATAAAGCTTCGTACGCTATTTAACCTAAACCCTAACGATACATGAAAATTTGGTTTGATTTGTCTAACTCCCCGCACATTAATTTGTTTTATGATTTGATTCGCGATCTTGAATTTCACAACCATGAAATAATTATAACCTGCCGGCCTCTGGCTAATACCGTTGAATTGCTTGACCAGAAAAAATTGAAGTATACCATAGTGGGTGACCACTATGGTAAGAACATCTACAAAAAACTGATGGGTTATCCGGTAAGGGTTTTACAATTAAGAAAATTTTTAAGGAAATTAAAACCCGAACTGGCCGTTTCGCAGAGCTCTTTCCATTCACCGCTGGTTGCGAAACTATTGGGCATACCCTCCATTTATACGAATGACAACGAACATGCTTTAGGAAACATTCCCTCTTTTCTATTTGCCAGTAAAATATTCATACCGGAGAATTTATCCGTAGAAAAGATAATTAAGCAGGGAGCATCAAGGTTAAAGGTTACCCAGTATCCGGGTGTTAAAGAAGGGATATACTTGTGGCGCATTGCGGAAAAAATTTATCAGGCGAGGAACCAGGGCAGTAATCATACTATTAAAATTTATGTAAGGCCCGAACCGTTAACCGCCCAGTATTATAAAGGCGGGTTGAATTTTCTTGATGAGGCGCTGGTATTGTTACAAAGCAAATATTCCATAACAATACTGCCCAGGGATGAAATCCAGTCGAAACATTACAGGCAATCTAAATTCTTTCAACTAACAGTGCCTGTTAGTCCGTTAAACTTTATCGAGATAGCAGACAACTGTTCCTTATTTATTGGGGCCGGTGGTTCCATGACAAGGGAAATGGCGATTTTGGGAATTCCTACAATTTCTGTTTACCAGGATAGTCTTCTGGCGGTTGATACGTTTTTAATCAGTAAAAATTTAATGTACTACGAACCGGAAATTAATGCGGATAAGATAATTGGCTATATGGATGCTTTAGCTACTGCTAAACCGGATATAGAATTAATAACAAAAGGCAAACAGGCATATAACATTCTAAAATCAGAAATTTTAAAATTCAGTAAACAATGACAAGAGTTGCTTTGATAGGTGCTGGAAAAATGGGTATATCACATTTATCAATTTTAGGGGCACATCCCGATGTAGAGGTAGTAGGAGTAAGCGATACATCAAAGATGGTTCTTGACGTTTTTAAAAAGTACTCATCATTTCCATGTTATACCGATTACGAGGATATGATGTATAAAGCTAAACCGGATGCGGTTTTTGTTGCAGTTCCTACTAAGTTTCATGCTGATATGGTAAAGAAGGTTTTGATGCAGGGAATGCACGTTTTTGCAGAAAAGCCCTTGTGCCTTACCGTTGACGAAGGCAAGGAACTTGTTGATATCGCTCAGCAAAAAAAACTTGTTAACCAGGTAGGGTATCATAATAAGTTTATAGGAACATTCAAAGAGGTAAAGCGGATTATTGATCTTGGACTTATCGGCGAGCTTTTACACTTTTCCGGAGAATCTTATGGTCCGGTTATGATTAAATCTAAACAGGATAATTGGCGTACTGATCCCAAAGAAGGTGGCGGATGCCTGATGGACTATGCCTCGCATGTTATAGACCTTATAAACCATATTGTGGGTCCGGTAACAAAAGTAAAAGGCAGCATGCTTAAATCGTTTTACTCTAAAAGCGTAGACGATGCTGTTTTCTCTTTTCTGGAGATCAATCCTAAGTTATCAGGCGTTCTTTCAGTAAACTGGAGTGATGAAACTTACCGGAAAATGTCTACGAGCCTTACGATACTCGGTACCACCGGTAAGATCATAAGCGATGCGAATGAACTAAAGGTTTATTCTAAAAACGATAATAGCACAGAAGGTTATAGTAAGGGCTGGACGGTGAAGTATGTCACTGATCTTACTGAAAATGTAGATTTTTATCTTCGTGGCGAAGAGTATTCTTCACAGGTTGATTATTTTATTAAGGCCGTACAAGGCAAGCTTCCAAACACCATCAATACCTTCCAGACAGCCTGGCATACCGACAAGGTAATAGCACTTATCAAAGCAAGTGTTTAAAGTAACATTTTAAATATAACATTATGGAAAGAATACTATTTGGCGATAACCAGTTTTTCGCCATCAATCATATTTCAGAAGATAAATCAAGAGCGCAGTCTATAAAGTTCAAAAATGATCAGGCTATTATAAAAACGCTTGATTATGCCATTGATGCGGGTATCAATACGTTTATGTGTACAACGCATGACAGGATCGCAAATATTTGCGACTCCATAAGAAACGATCCTGAAAAGTATCATCAGTTCAGCATATTTCCGTGTATGCCCTATGCACATAAGTATGCAAATGCTGTTACGGAACTGGGTATCGCGGGTACATTAAAAGAATACGTGCCGGGGAACTTTTTAGGGTCCTTATTCAAGGGCGGTATAGCTTATTTGTCGAAGGACTATATGTCAATTATGGAATTGCTCATCGATGCGGAAATGAAGATGTTTAAAGGAATAAAGACGCCTGTAATTTTTTTACAAAATGTAATTACTGACCTTCTTTTAGGACTGGGGATGGTAGATGTTTTAAAGTCTTTCAGCATGTATGTAGAAAAAAAATACAATGCTGAACCCGGTTTTATTACTATGAATATGCCAAAACTTTTGGCTGCACTTAATGACGCAGGAATAGATAATCCTATTATTTGTGCGTCCATAAATAAAATTGGCTTCAGGATGTCCGGTGGCAGAGAAGCTTATGAAAATGTTTTAAAAACTAAAAGAGTAAGAGCTATTGCCATGCAGGTATTGGCAGCAGGGGCTATTCCGGCTAAAGATGCTATAGAATATGTTTGCAGATTGCCAAACGTTGAGTCCATTCTTTTCGGCGCTTCCTCTAGAGACAATATAAAAGAAACAGCATCACTCATCAGGGAATTTGATTATAAATACCAAACTGTATCAACCATATGAAAATTACACTTGTTGCCGGAGCACGGCCGAATTTCGTTAAAATTGGTCCTATTATTAAAGCAATCAGGGAAAGCAGGCGAAGTACAAAAATCACGTACAGGTTAGTGCATACAGGTCAGCACTATGATAAAAAAATGAGCGGGGATTTTTTCGAACAGCTGGGCATACCTGAACCCCATGCCAATTTGGAAGCCGGTAGTGGCACACAAGCTGAGCAAACAGCAACCATTATGGTGCGTTTTGAAAAGGAACTACAGGCGCACCGGCCCGATGTTGTGCTGGTTGTAGGTGATGTTACCTCAACGATGGCATGTACCATAACAGCCAAAAAGTTATGTATAGATGTAGTTCATGTGGAAGCAGGTATCCGATCGGGTGACATGACTATGCCGGAAGAAATCAATCGAATTGTTACGGATGCTATCAGCGATCATTTTTTTACAACAAGTATGATCGCTAATAAACATTTGATAGAATGTGGCGTCTTGCAGGACAGGATTCATTTTGTAGGAAATACCATGATTGATACGTTGTACCAAAACTTACATAAGCTGCGGAAACCCTCATTTTGGGACAAGTATAACGTACAATCTAAAAACTATTTTTTAGTAACGCTGCACCGTCCTTCCAATGTTGATGATCCTGTTAAACTGGAATCTTTGTTGAATGTAATTTATTCGGCAACCCAAGATTATCAACTTATATTCCCGGTTCACCCCCGAACCAAAATAATGCTTGAAAGTGTTAAAATACCCGGTGACCGGTTACTCTTTGTAGATCCATTGGGATACCTTGAATTTAATTATTTAACACAGAACGCTAAAGGCATTATAACCGACTCCGGCGGAATAACTGAGGAAGCCACCGTATTGAAAGTTCCCTGCTTAACGCTGCGTAACTCAACGGAAAGGCCCGAGACGGTGACTATGGGGACAAATGAACTGATTGGCGATGATCTGTCTAAACTTGAAACCTGTTTAAAGAAAATCATTTCAGGTAACTGGAAAGAAGGATCCATTCCACCGTTGTGGGATGGCAAAACAAGTGAAAGAATTGTAGCTGCATTATATGAAATATATAGTAAGGAAGAATATTTTGTTGCTTTATAAAATCAACAGGTAGCGTTGTAGCGTTTCAATCATAATTATTCTTCACTTAGGGTTTATAACCACAGAGGAGAAAGCCGGAGAAAAGAAAAAGGTTACACAGAGATGTCCTCTGTGTAACCTTTTTCTTTTCTCCGGCTTTCTCCTCTGTGGTTATAAGAAATCTATCATAACGTTAATCAACCACAGTAAATTTTTGATTTAAAACTGTTTTGTTTGTAAGCAATCGAATTATATAAGTCCCCTTCGATAAACCCAGACCTTGTAGTGTCAGCGTTTTAAGAGTATTGCTTTCAACATTTCCAACATAGAGGTGCTTTACAATAGTTCCGCTAACATCAAAAACATCCAATGCCACTTTCCCTGACTTTATGCAACTGAATTGTACAGTAGCGGCGGTTCTTACAGGGTTTGGAAAAACGATCAATTTCGCTTCGCTTTCATTAGCCTGCGCTACCAGAGAGTTATAGCTTGTCTGTGCCTGGATGGCCTGATTTACATAAGGTGATAACTGATTACCAGGTATCGGTGCCTGAAAAACGCTGTTAGGTAACGTCCAGGCGATAGAGGAATGGCCACCTCCGCCACCTTCTTTCTGCAGCACTTCCACATAATAGCGCCTTCCCGATTGCAGCGTTACAAGCCCCGATTTCTGTGAAGGATATTTGGTATATTCCCGAAACATGGTCCAGTTTGTAGTGCATATCTTCACCTTGTTTGCAGGATTATCATCCGTACTTAGCCAGAGTTCCAATACATCATCTCCTGATACCCAAAAAGTATAGTTACCACTCTGCGGAGCACAGATATAACCTCTGATCCTGGCGCCATAAAGTTGTCCTACATCCTGTGATTCAAAAGAGGTAAGCTGACTGGTAAAACTTGGAGTGGTTTGAAGGGGGATACTTGAAATAGACCATCCGGATATATTACTCCATTGTTCCCGTAAAATTGTTCCGGAAGCAGTACAGTTACCAGCAACGGCAATAGTAAAACTTTGTGCAACTACCGGTGCCGTACTATAAGCTGCATTACCCGCCTGGGAAGCTTCCACTGTTACGATTCCTGTACCCGTTAATGTGATGTTATTACCGGAAAGCGTTGCCGGACCTGATACAATCCTGAAACCAACAGGAAGGCCGGAGGATGCTGAAGCACTGATTGCAAATGGTGCGTCTCCAAGTGTCTTATTCGAAAGCGATGCAAAGGATATGGTTTGAGAAGAAACTGTTTGACCGCCAAATGGCGACAGCTGGCTTCCGGGGATAGGCGCCTGAAACACGCCGTTAGGCAAAGTCCATGCGATAGAAGAATGACCGCCGCCGCCACCTTCTTTTTGCAATGCTTCCACATAATAGCGATTGCCTGCCTGAAGATATATTAGTCCCGACTTCTGTGAAGGATATTTGTTATATTCCCGGAATGTAGTCCAGTTTGTAGTGCATATCCTCACCTTGTTCGCGGTATTATCATCAGTACTCAGCCATAGTTCCAGCACATCATCACCCGACACCCAAAAAGTGTAATAGCCGCTTTGAGGAGCGCAGATATAACCCCTGATCCTTGCACCATACAGTTGTCCTACATCCAGCGACTCGAAAGAGGTTAGCTGGCTGGTAAAACTTGGTGTGGTTTGCACCGGGATGCTGGCAATTGCCCAACCTGAAATATTGCTCCATTGTTCCCGCAAAATAGTTCCTGTGGCAGTGCAGGTAGCAGTAGATCCTGATGTTACGTTAAAATTTTGAGTAACTGCCGGTGCAGCATTGTAAGTTGCATTGCCTGGCTGGATAGCCTGAATGGATATAGTGCCTGTACCCGTTAGTGTAAGAGTGTTGCCGGATAAGGTAGCCGGTCCGGAAGTAACCGTAAATGTAACCGGAAGACCGGAGGATGCCGTTGCATTGATAGAAAAAGGCGCATCACCATAAGTTTTGTTTGAAAGGGATGCAAAACTGATTGTCTGGTCAGATTTAACCACCGCAGCGGCGGTTTTAAGCAGTACTATCGAAGAAAATGGGTCAAGGGTAATGCTACCCGTGAAGCTGGTATTCTTATGATCAACATATGTTGCATCAAGAGCTACCGTCTTACTGGTATTGGTTGGATTATATTCAAAACGGATATAGCTGTCGGGGTTTGTAATGGTAACATCAGCCTCTGACAATTGAATGTTATCAAGCCATATGGTATTATACTGATCGTTCACTTCAAATATCAAACCTGTATTATTTGCACTAACAGGAAGTGAGAAAAGAATTTCGTTTTCCGTTCTTGAAGTGGAGATCTTTACATACCTGACAGGGGTAAGCTTGGTATACAGATCATTGTCTCTTAGATAGAATGCAAGGCTTTTACCATTAGCTGCTCCCAGTAAGCTAAATTTTAAGATATAGTTTTTTGTATTGGATATACTTCCTACCGGTACTGAGGTAGTAGCAACATCATTGCTGCCTGTAGGCGATGAAAAGCCGATTTGTATCGCCCCTCCGTCAAGCTTGCCGCCACTGTTCCATGCAGTAGCGCAATTTCCTGCGGGTGTCCAGCAATTGATGTAACCGATATCTGTATTGAAACTGCCATTTGAAAATTTATTAGTGCTGCTTAAGCTGTTAATCGTATATGCGGGGAATGTCTGCGGGCTTTTTTTAGAGGAAGCGTCTTGGGAATACTTTGCTTTCCAGCCATCCAGATCAAAAGCATCACTTTTCGTGCTATTACCATAATTAAAAATGTAATCATTTAAGATAGTCATTTTATCGTCCAATGGCCGGCAGTAATAATTATTATCCATGGACCCGGCCGAAAGGCTTACATCATTTTTAACGGTTATGATATTAAGGGCTCCCTGGTCTGCAGACTTGGCAAAGAAAATATTGTTGTTCACCACGTTATTAAAAACATTACCATAAGGATCATCGTATGATCTCATGAGTAACTGTGTACTGTTATTATAACATGTATTATTGCTGAAAGTAATATCATGGGAATTATGAAAGAATATGCCGGTATAATTGTTTGCAAGGGTATTGTCAGTTATTTCTAATCCTGATGAATTATCATCTAAATAGATTCCGAGAGCCGGGAGATAATTG
>CAXSIE010000271.1:0-3126 GCA_964237295.1 uncultured Flavihumibacter sp.
TCTTTCCAGCTCGGCGAGGGTTTTGCCTTTGATGAAATGTTCCTGGGTAATGCAACCGGAGACAGGGATGATTTCGTGGAGATGCATGGGTTTTCGTTTAGTGGTTTTTATATTCTTCCAGTTGCCAGTTTATAATATGGTATTATGAGTATGGGGTTCAAAGAATAATGTGTTTTTATGGGTATCATAAACTACTTTTTTTATTTTACTTGTGTTGCCAATGTTTTTATAGATTAAAATGCCGTCTTGCGACATTTCCTGAAAGTTTGAACTGTTAGAAAACACCATCTTTATAATATCCGATATGTTGTCGTAAAACTTAATTTCAATGTTGTTGATATAGTTAAAATAGGTGTTTTCATTATGTAATATTGAAATCACTTCCACATCTTTTCTTCCAGGGTTTTTAACATATAAAGTATTTCCCTGCTTTTCTATTTTTGAAGTAAAAGCTTCCAGTAGCCTATGGCTGTCAGGACATTCCATTTCAAAAATATTCAGGATTGTTTTGATAAAAGATTCCGTGTCGAACTCCCTGAGTTGTTTAATAAAACCATCGTATTCCTTGCTCATAAACCATGTTGGGTCTTCTGAGTCATCAATCACTCCGGGATATTTTTTTACATATAAAAATGGTAAATTCATAACATTCTTCTAATATTTATTAATTGTATAGCCTGCTTCCCTCAGGTTATTCATTAATTTTTGATTATAGAGGTCATTGAAACCTTGGTTATCACCTGAGTTATAGTATTCCCTTGCCTGAGGATCTTCCCGCATTTGATTTCTCGTTTCTCTAAAAACCGGTTCAGGATCTTTCCAGCCATCAGGTGGCCTTTCTGCACTGAAAGTAGTGCCGTCTGGCCCGGTGGCTCTTATTTCTCCCAGATTAGCATCTCTTGCAAACCGCAAGTCAGCTTCGCTAAGCATTCCACCTTTTGGATGATTATGTGTAAATATGCCGTCATCCACTTTGCCAAAATATTCATCAAGCCCTGTTATTTTACCTTCGGAACCAACAATAACGTCACTTAAAGGATTTCCATTCGCATCAAAAAATTGTCCATTTTCAACAGGCTCATTTTTTATTGCATTCTCTAAATTTTTAACGTTTTCAGGTGCGTTATCAGTTTTCATTTCATATGCGTCGAAATTACCTTCCCCCGAACCTTCTCCTGCCTCTACTGTTCCTGATTTAGAAGCCTCATTTGTTGATTGCTCATCCTGATTTGGACTTTCATCCTTTCCGGTTTCCGGGCCTTCTTCGCCATGTGCCTCAACAGGCTCTACTTCAGGCGCTACCGGTGTTGCTGCCTTAATATTTAAAAAATACAATAGCAGCATGGCATCAGAAGGATGTACCTGACCCGTTGTTATGATTCTATGGGCGACGCCCAAT
Source organism: uncultured Flavihumibacter sp. (assembly GCA_964237295.1). Taxonomy (GTDB): domain Bacteria; phylum Bacteroidota; class Bacteroidia; order Chitinophagales; family Chitinophagaceae; genus JADCRZ01. Next base: position 1,400 of record CAXSIE010000271.1, read on the forward strand.
TCAGGCAGGGCTCCGAAAACCACAGATCTGGTAGCGTCTCCGGCGCTATTAACATGACCTAACGCGTACTCGTTGGCCACGTTATCTGCGCCTGAAAGCACCCTGCCAGCACCCATCCAGCCACCAAAACCTGTGAAAGTAAAAGCTATATTACTGCCTACGCTGGCCACAGTAGGCAATGCAAATGTAGCGGTTCCTGTAAATAACCCGGCAACAGCGGGTGCAGCAGCTCCTACCATTGCACCACCCAAAGCACATTCTGCCAGCTTGGTAACATAGTTGAGACTTGCAAGCCCGATTGCCTGAGTCCAGCTTTTAATGTTCGGGGCGAACTGAACGGTCCCTCCGATAGGGCAGGTCATGGTGCAATCACCAGTAATAGTATCGGCTTCTAAAATTTTAAAATTTGTCTTAGGCAATAACCATTGTCTTTTCGAAGCCATTTTTTGTCCGCAGAGCAACGAGCCGACAACAGCTCCTAATACTCCCCCTGCCAGGCCGGCAAGTGCGCCTATTGCTATTAAACCCAGTCCGCCTGTTGCCACTGTTATTATACCAATCACTACTGCTGCTACAATCAATATAGCAGCTGCAATGGCCATTAGCAACATATACTTTGTACATCCGAAATCTATAAATGAACTGGTGGTTTTATCTCTTACGGTAACATATTTCTCACCGGTGTTTTTATTGCTGAGCAACTGGGTAGATTGAAGTTGTGCAGGCACAGCACCGCTGCTACACATCCAAAAATCTTTTTCTGTTATAATTTTGTTACCCATAATTCAGTCTTTTACAACAATCTGACGACGTCTTATCACACCAGCTCTTATTTTGCCACCTGCACTCATAATTACCAGAGCTAAAGACAATATTTTACATCGGTCACCTGTATTTTCAGGGTCGGCACTCATCAATTGTATCATGAAACTTAATTGTGTAAATTTCTCATCTGTAGTCAGCTTATTTGTAACAAGTCGTATTTTATTCAAGCCTAATACAGGTAAATGAATGATTAGGGTTTTTGGTGTCCTCATAATTGGGTTTTCTAATGATGGGCTGCCTTAATGTAATTGATTGGCACGCTACTTTAACTTATGTCGAAAAATGATCTTTTTCGTAGATGTTCTTTCATTACTGTATCTGATGAAAGCTGCTCATGCTTTATTTGATTCGCTTCTTTATAGCTGTTTGCAGTAAATATATAAGTTACTTTACAAAACAGTTCCTTATCTGCCCGTTCTTCTTTTACCAGTTTACATTCTAAAAGCTTACCGTTTGTAATATCATACCTAAAAATCCCGTTTTCAGATAAGCTTGTTCTTAACTGCCTGATATTTATCAGGTCTGAAAATGATTTATATGCTTCCTGATACCATGCAAGGCTTATTGGGGTGGCATTAAGCACCACCACAACCTGCGAGTCAGCTTCTGCAAGTTCGGGATTAAATGACCAGTTAAATTGCCAGTCTACCATTGCTGTATTGAGTACGTTTGGAAGTTCGATTCTTTTATTTCGGGTTGGAATAGGTGTTCCAAAAATAAAATGAAAATATACCATGAAGAATTCACTACCCTTTATTGCTTTTTTAATTTTTTCAGGGTTTTGGAAAATGGAATCGTTTAATAAAATAACATCCTTAATTTCAGGATGCTGGTTTACGATGGCCTGCATTTCCTGTTTTGTCCGGCTCCATTTTTCAAGTATCAGCGGCATGTTGAGTACT
>CAXSIE010000271.1:3190-7487 GCA_964237295.1 uncultured Flavihumibacter sp.
CCGACAGGTCTTTAAGAACTGGATTATTAGATTCTAATAATATATTCTCAAGCAATAGCAATTCTATTTCTATCTCATCGTTATTTATATTTAGTACTCTAAAATCCCATCTTATTTGCGTTTTTGATTTCATCACTACATTAACACCCTTTGAATCAGAGTCAATAATGAGGGTATATTTTTCACTGAAAGTCTTTTTAAAACGTATAGCATCATAACTTCCCCTTCCCCCGTCATTAAAAATTTTGAGCGCTGTCATTTCTCTTTAATTTATAAACACATTTCCGCCATCCAGTTTGCTAACACCATGGATATGATTATTCTTACCCTGTATTTCAATATTCGTTCCTGTAATAGTGTTAGTGTTTGTAGCATTAATATTAATATCCTTTGCTTTAATGTTAATAGTATCTGTACCATCTCCGATATTAATTGTTGGTGACTTTATATTAATAACTGTTGCTGACGTAATTTGAATTTTGCCATCTTCCGATGTTATGGTTATTGTATTTCCTTTGCTTACCAAATCAACGGTCCCGTTACCAGTAACCGTAACTTTATTAGTGCCATCAACTACAACATGATTAAGTTTCGACTTATCTATTATTGAAATACCCCCGCCGTCATTTAACTCCACTATATGCCCGCTTTTGCTGGAAAGGCTTTTCATATTATTCCCGCCTTTGCCGCCTCCTCCTGTCTTGCCATGAAACATACTTCCCATAACGAAAGGCCTGTCTGGATCGTTGTATCTGAAACAAATTAAAACCTGATCGCCGACTTCGGGTACTACTACCAGCCCTCTGTTCTTACCACCACCACCCTTTCCCCCGCCCGCATCAGGCGTCATCACCCTCAGCCAGTCCGTCATCTCACCAAGCGGCTGCTGCCATAACATCTCTACCCGCACACGACCCATATTATCAGGATCCTTGTTGTCTTTTACAGTAGCAATCTGCGATTCAGCAATAGGCACATTAATATTAGTCACCGGAATTATTTCCATCCCCGAAGGGATCGCCTCAAAACTATTGTAATACTTTCCGTTATCCGTAACATGATGCTCGATGGAAGTTATTAAAAATTTACCGTAGTCTTCTTTTGTAATCGAACTATCCTCAAACTTCGAAAACTTTACATTGGCGATAGCGCCGATACATAACGCAGGGTTGTCACTGGTACCTGTCAGCACCTCCAGGTTAGCTGCCATGGCGGCTTTCTGCTTCTTTAGAAAAGCATCAAGATCACCCTTGTTTTCCACACGCTGGCGGACCGGCATATTCACCGGCGTTGAAAATATTTTGTTGGATTCTTTTAAGGCAAAGCTTGCATATTGATCCAGTCCATCAACAGATGACGGCGCATTTGAAGTAACCAGCTTATCATCTTTAGACACATATGCATAACTGCTAAATGTCATAGGCTGAATGCGAAGTGTCATCTGCACGTTCTGCAGGTTTTCACCATAAGTGATGTCAACAGTGGGCGAAGACGATGGCTTGCCAAAAAACAATTCCTTGCCATCGTAATAAAACCATTCACCAAAATCGGAAGACAACCGGTTTAAAAAATGAAAAGTGCTTTCGCGATACTGACAGATATAAATAATCGGGTTCTTATAATGAGGGGCCAGCGTAACCTTACAATTGCTGTCGGTTACTGCTTCGGTCAACGTGTTGGCGATGTCCTTAAGACTCTTTTTATAAAAAGAAAGCAGGTTCGGACCGTTCTCCAAAAGAATGGTAGGACTGTAACCTTTCAAAACGAGGTCACTGGTGAAGTTATCAGACTGCTCCATGCTGATCTCGCATATCATTCCACGGAACTCATAAGCCACATCCAGTGTGTGAGATTTTGTAAGTTTAATGATCGCTGTTTTACCGATCAGCTTCTGAGCATTACTCAATCCAAAAGAACCAATCTTTTCCAGCACATCATACTTGATGCGAATAGCGAATTCATGGTGCGCGTTGAATTGCTGACGGATCACGACAGAACTGTAGTATTCAATCTTCTGATCTTCGATTTCGATATCAGCAATTACCTGGTTGTGCATTGGAAGATAAATTAATATAAATCATTAGCGAGACGGATCACCGGTGTATAACACAATTATTATTGACGTCACTGTTACAAATAAATAGCGCTGCAGCGTTGGCGTCTTGCAATAACATTAACTAATACTCGTTCGGCACTCGGTCCGACTAATGATTTATGTATATAAAAAGGTCTGTTCTCTGCAATAACCCGATATCCTATGAGTTACGTTACGGATTAAATGTTGCTGGTATGGTACGGAGGAAAACTTGCTACTAATCAGGCTTTTTCTTGTAATTCTATTATTAGAACTATACATCAAGCCGATCAATAAAGAAAAAAATTAAGCAGGCCATTCATTTTTGTGCTCGGCATTTCCGATCTTGATCTTCTGCGCAGAAATAGTGAAATCAATTTGCATTGGTTTTGAACCTTTGATGTCGATACTTTCCTGGAAAGCAATGACATAACCTTTTTCAAAAGCCAGTTCTTTCATCTTAGCATCTTCGTCGCTTTTTTTGAAAGTAATTGTTCCGTCAACTGGTTTGTACTGGTTTACCATAGATTCAATAATGGAAGTGTCGTCGGTAGATTCGATGGTGAGGTTGATAGTGCCGCCATAAACACCGGAAGCCGGTCTGCCCTTGGCATCAACATCTCTGCGAAGCGCGTAATCGCAAGCTAATACGTCAATACCATCCTTACCGCCGAATTTGAGTTTTGCATTAAAAGACATAGTGTAAATTTTTTAAGGTGATTTAAGGATATTTGTCGAAGATTTTTAAGAAGTGTAAACAAATTAATAAATATTTTTTACTATTCAAGGTTTTTTTAGAGGTTGTACCATATTTGTGAGTTAATGTTGCCTGCTTTATCAACTGCGTACATCTATGGATTGCTTCACATAATATACCAACAGATTCTAACACTTGCAACTTATTCCTTGAAATAAAGTATTATGAAATTATCTTACCGTTGATAAATATAGTTTTTTATAGTGCCGTTCCATGACTCCTATCCCTATTATCTCCTGTTCATTATATCCAAAACAGGTGTACGGTTGCATAAATAAAAAAGTAGCATTACCTTAAACTAAAAAATATGAAAGTCTTTTTGATTGCTTTTCTATTTGTAACTATTGCCGGCAAATCTTTTGCACAATGGTTAACACAAAGCGCTGAAGGTAACGGATCATTTCTTTTTAAGGGAACAAATGTTTCTTTCGATTTAATTAAAACCGATGTATCATTTACTTTAAATAACCTTAATAATCCGGTAAAAGTTTCCTCAAAAAAAGATAACCATTTTTTGTTCTTTGGAGGAGGCATGAATGCTAAAGCTAAGGAAGGTCTGGGAAATCTTTTTACAGGTATGGATTTAGTACCCGCCGGTAATATAGATATATACCTTGGACTACAGTTTTCAAACTCATACAATAAATTATACAAGGCTGAAGAAGCACGGCTTTCTGCCCAGATTACAAAAATAAGAATTCAGCAGCTTACTGATTACACAACGAAGATGAGTGGAAGAATTGATGAAGAAATTTTGTCAAGCCTTCTGGCCGATTCAGTTATTATTAAAAAAATAAAAAAAGAATGGAAGGAAAAATTATCAAAATCATCTCCCAAGTTATTTAGTGATTATTTAAAAACATACAAACCTGATAACGTTTCTGTTGCCAATATTATTCCTAACTTATTGCTTTCATTAGAAACAGTAATGAAGGAAAACGCCCAGGACCTGGAACACATCACCAACTTATTAACCGGCAACAGTGAAGAAAATATAAGAAACAAACTCTGGCGATTCTCCGTTTTTACATTCGGGGGTGTAGACGGATCAAGCTTTAAAAGATTACAGGGTATAGATTCAACTAATTTAGTAAACAGTTTCATAAAGGAAAATTATCATGGAAACTTTTGGGGAGCTGGTATGAATTTTCAAATCAGCAGATGGAAGATCGGTGCTACCTACGCTTACCGTAAAACAAATAATTTCGGGTTACTCGACAATGTTGATTATAAAATAAATTCCGTGGTAAACATAAACGGAGAAACGCTTACCCGCGAAAAAACGATCAATGCATTTACCGGCATATACGGTGAAGTGGAAGTAAACGAACTGAACGCGGATATAATTTATAGCTTGAATCTGGGTGATAACGCTGATGCCTATGCGTTATTGAATGCTTATTTCAGGGGGCAGCTTTTCAGCAGGAGTAAAGATTTGCTTCCTCAAACTTATAATGTAGGGATCG
>CAXSIE010000272.1:0-242 GCA_964237295.1 uncultured Flavihumibacter sp.
GCCTGGATGATTTCTGGAACGAGATGATGAATCTTCGTGGATTTACAGGCGGCATCTTATGGTCGTTTCATGATGAAGGAGTGGTTCGCACCGATAAGGGCGGAATAATAGATGTGGCGGGGAACGCGGCGCCCGATGGTATTGTAGGTCCGCACCGGGAAAAGGAAGCAAGCTTTTACACTATTAAAGAGATCTGGTCGCCGGTTTATATTGACCCTAAACCAATTGATGACAATTTTGAT
>CAXSIE010000272.1:252-6165 GCA_964237295.1 uncultured Flavihumibacter sp.
CGCCGGTTTATATAGGCGCCAGGTCGCTGCCACAAAAATTCAGCGGTAAAATAGCCGTAGAGAACAGGTATCTGTACACCAATCTTTCTCAATGCAGGTTCGAATGGAAGCTTGTTGCTTTTCCGAAAGCCGGAGACGCTTTACTTAAAGAAACGGTGGTACAAAAAGGCATTGCCGCCTCACTATCTTTGGCGCCGGGTGAGAAAGGCTTCCTGGATATAAACTTATCCGCCAATGCAAAAGGCGACGCTTTATATCTTACCGCTTTCGGTTCAAAAGGCGACACGGTTTGTACCTGGAGCTGGGCGATGACGCAACCTGAAGCAATAGCACAGCAAGCCATTACCACAACAAAGGCCGGTAATATAACGGTTAAACAGGAACAGCTTTTTTCAATAAGCTGCGATGGCATCACCTATCGTTTTGATACTGCCACCGGCTTTCTTCAAAACGTTTCTAATGGTAAAAAAGACATTTCATTCAGTGGTGGTCCTTCATTAGCCGGTGTAAAACTGACACAGAAGCAATTCAAACAATACAAGCAGGGTGACAGTTACGTGGTAGAACCATCCTATGGTGACAGTCGCTTTAATGTGAAGTGGATCTTCACGCAGGGTCAGCTTCCCAGGCTGGAATACAGCTACTCACAAAGGGGTGCCCTTGATTTTATGGGGATCACTTTTAACTATCCGGAAGAAAAAATCACCGGCATGAAGTGGATGGGCAGGGGCCCTTACCGGGTGTGGAAGAACCGGCTAAAAGGTCAGCAGTTAGGCGTTTGGCAGAAATCATATAATAACACCATCACCGGGGAAAGCTGGAACTATCCTGAGTTCAAAGGTTGGCATTCCGATTTGTACTGGGTGCGGTTGCAGAATAAGGAAAGTGATTTTACCGTATACACCGATCGCAATAATATTTTTTTAGAGATGCTGAAACCCGAAAGACCCAAAGGCGCTAATAATGAAAATACCAGTCCGCCTTTCCCGGATGGCAATATTGGTTTTATGAATGCCATTTCGCCTATCGGCACCAAGTTCCAGGCGGCGGAATTACTGGGGCCGCAAAGCCAGAAAAATGTGCAGTTGAATAATACGCCTTTAAGTGGTACGTTGTATTTTGATTTTCGTTGAGAACACTTATAAGGATTTGAACAACTTTACAGCGATAAGCGCATGCGCTCTGAATCCGTAAGACACGATCCTCATTTTGGATACAGCAATAAGTATTAAGGATACTTTTTTATTTGTTGTTTTACTCACCTTTACAATATCAATTAAAAAGAAAACAACAAAAAATGAACAGTATTAAAAAATTAAAATTAGGAACTCAGGGTCTTGAAGTTTCTGCCATCGGGCTTGGCTGTATGGGGATGACAAAAATTGCAGGCATGGATATTTACGGACAGGCGGATGAAGCGGAAGCCATCGCAACCATTCATCGTTTCTTGGAACTAGGCGGTAATTTTTTAGACACGGCAGATTTATACGGGCCCCTTGAAAATGAAAGGCTGGTTGCAAAAGCCATAAAAGGAAACAGGGACATATATATTATAGCTACTAAATTCGGCTATGAGATAGACGACAACGAACAATTAACGTGGCGGATAAACGGCAGTAAGGAGTATGTAAAAAAGGCAGTGGAACGTTCATTGAAAAATCTGGGCACAGATCATATTGACCTCTATTACCTGCATCGTTTAGACCCTGACACACCCATAGAAGAAACCGTTGGTGCAATGGGAGACCTGGTGAAAGAAGGAAAAGTCGGTTATGTCGGATTATCGGAAGTGTCGGCTGAAACTATTAAAAAAGCCCACCAGATATACCCGCTGACCGCTGTGCAAACAGAATATTCTTTGTTTGAAAGAAGCGTTGAAGAGGCAGGCATTACAGATACGCTGCGTGAACTGGGGATCGGCTTTGTTGCTTATTCACCACTTGGCCGCGGATTTCTTTCAGGAGACATTCAAAGCCCTGATGATTTTCCTGCAGATGATTTCAGAAAAAGCATTCCTAAATTTCAAGGGGAGCAATTTTATAAAAACATTGAACTGGTAAATGAAATAAAGAAGCTGGCAGAACAAAAAGCGATCACTACCATTCAATTAGCATTGGCCTGGGTGATTTCAAAAGGCTTTTTACCAATTCCCGGCACTAAGAGAAGAAAGTATCTGGAGCAAAACATTGAAGCAACAACTATCTCCTTAACATCGGAAGAATTAAAACAATTAGAAGCCATTATGCCTTTGGGTACCATAACAGGCGACCGTTACGACGCAATGGGCATGAGCATGGTAAGTTTATAAATCATTAATGCAAAGGATGGCAGTGTTCACCTTATCCTTTGCATTCATTCCTATCATTCACATTTACAGCAATGACAAAAGAAAGGTCAGCTAAATGTTTCTCCTAATTATCTGAGTGATATGTTGCGGACACTTACAGGACAAAACACCATGCAGCACATACACAACAAACTGATTGGGATTGCAAAAGAAATGTTGGCTTCAACATCTTTATCCGTAAGTGAGATAGCTTATCAATTGGGCTATGAATTTCCGCAATCTTTTAATAAGCTGTTTAAAAGTAAAACCAATGTATCACCTCTTGAATTCAGAACGTCGTTTAACTAAAAGATAGTAGTGTCATATTAATCTTAAATAGACGCATTATCTATCAGTCGTTCGAACAGTTTTGAATCACGGAGTCAGGGAGGAACACGGCGATCGTATACTAAATAGCTTCTTAAAATCACTGTGCTTCTCCCTGCCTCCGTGTCTCCCTGGTACAAAACTGTATCGTGGTACAAAAACCTTAAGGGTTAACCTCTATTCAGGTAAACATTCATCCGTTGTTTTTAGAATATATTTTTTATTTGTATGATAATACATGATCATGCCGTTTAGTGTAGGAATTTTTAAAGCATGATTACGTGTATAAATTCAGTAGTTTAATAAAAATAACTTTGTTGATCTGTCTTCAGGCGGCATCCTTACCGTTATTTTGCCAGGAAGGCGTTCTAAAATTTAAACGGCTATCAACAAACGAAGGACTCTCGCAAGGGCATGTAACTGCTATCATCAAAGATCATAAAGGTTTTATGTGGTTTGGCACTGATGAAGGCCTGAACAGGTATGATGGTTACCGTTTTAAAATTTATAAACATGATCCTGAAAATAACCACAGTATCTATGATAATATCATTCTTGATTTGCTGGAAGACAATTCAGGTAACCTTTGGGTAGGCACTTCCCGCGGATTGGAAAGATATGACAGGGAAAAGGATGCATTCATCCATTATAATAATGGTTCCATACCGATGAATATTACTGATCTCTTCCAGGACAGCAAAAACAGGATATGGCTGGGAACATTGAGCGGTTTGTATTTGTTTAATGCGATTGATAAAACTTTTAAGTGCTACCAGCATTCTGATGATGATACCAATAGCATCAGCCATAATTATATATCCCGTATTACAGAAGACAACGATGGCGAAATGTGGATCGGCACAAGAGATGGATTAAACAGGTTTAACCCACAAACCCAACGCTTCATTTGTTATAAACATAATTCCACCAACAATCTGAGTATAAGCACTAACCGGATCAAAACAGTTTATAAAGACAGTAAAGGCCGCATCTGGATAGGTACTCAGGGACAAGGCATATGCTTATTCAACAGAAAGGACAATTCTTTTATAAATTTCAGACATGATCCTTACAACCAGAATACGGTTAGTCATAATGATATTCTTTCATTTACAGAAGATAAAACGGGTGTGTTATGGATAGGGACGGAGAACGGTGGAATAAGCGTTTTTGATTACGAAAGCAATCATTTTATTTGTTACCTGTCTGATCCGTCCAACAATACCACAATAAGTAATAATTCAATTCACAGTCTTTATAAAGATGACATTGGCAATATATGGGCCGGAACATGGTCGGGTGGCGTAAATTTTTTGCCAAATTTTGGTAATAAGTTCAAATATTACAGCAGGATTGAAAATGACAAAAACAGCCTTAGCAATAACATGGTTCTTTCGATTACAGGAGATAGCGTCGGCAATATCTGGCTGGGCACAGACGGAGGGGGATTGAATCTGTTCCATCTTAAAAGCAAATCATTCACACGGTTTCGTTACAATATTTCAGATAAAAACAGCATCAGTACCGATTATGTGATAACCTTGCTGCAACTTAATAAGAACGTTCTGGCTTTAGGTTACCACCGCTATGGGTTTGATTTATATAATGTAAAAACCGGTATCTTTTCAAAGCTTCCGAAAGACAAAAATGGTGTTGACATTTCCACTGCGAGCATAAGCGTTATTTTCAAAGACCGTGCAGGAAACCTATGGCTGGGAACCCATGATCATGGGGGATTGTATTTTTATGATATGAAAAATAAAATGTTTACTGTCTACAAGCCACAGCTATCGGATCCTTTTAGCATTAAAGGTAATAGCATTTCTTCAGTGCTTGAAGACCGTGAAGGAAATATATGGGTGGGTACCGACGAGGGCTTGGAATTATTTGATAAAGCAAACCAGCGTTTTATTAATTACCAGCATGATCCGCTTAACAAGCACAGCCTTAGCAACAATTTTATTCATTCAATTTTTGAAGACCGATTGGGTAACCTGTGGCTGGGAACCAGCGGGGGGTTGAATTATTTTGATAAGAAAACCCGGGACTTTTACGGATACACGGATAAAAACGGTTTAGCCAATAATGTTGTTTACGGCATATTGGAAGACAGTAAGTACAACTTGTGGTTCAGTTCCAACAAAGGTATTTCACGTTTTGATCCCGTAAGCAAAAGCTGTAGGAATTTTGAAGTCAGCGATGGCCTGCAGGACAATTCCTTCAAGCCCAACGCTTGTTATAAAACACTTTCCGGTGATATGTATTTCGGTGGCATCAATGGTTTTAATGTTTTTAATCCTGACAGTATCAGGGATAATAACTTTATTCCACCGGTTGTAATTACCGACTTCCGGATCTTTAATAAGTCTGTTGAGCCTGGTGGAAAAAATACACCGTTGCAGCAGCAGATCACCGAGACAAAGAAAATTACACTGTCTTACAACCAATCAGTGCTTATATTTGAATTTTCTGCCCTTAATTATACACTTCCTGAAAAAAACATTTATGCTTATAAATTAAAAGGTTTTGACAAAGACTGGAACTATTCCGGAAACCAGCGAACTGCCACTTATACTAACCTTGATCCGGGAACGTACACCCTCTACGTAAAAGCGGCTAACAATGATGGGATATGGAACAAACAACCTACTTCAGTTATCATAAGAATCACGCCGCCGTTCTGGCTGACTTGGTGGTTTAAAGCGGGTGTTTTATTAGGTTTGCTGGCCGGCTCACTCATCATCTTTAAATGGCGGGTGAAATCTATTGAAAAGCAAAAAACCCAATTACAACTTCAGGTGCTGGAACGAACCAGGCAGCTTGCGCGTTCCACTGAAGAAGAAAAGAAAGCCAGACTGGAAGCGGAAAATGCGAACAAATCGAAAAGTGTGTTTCTTGCTACCATGAGCCATGAAATCCGTACACCTATGAATGGAGTTATAGGTATGGCTGGCTTACTTCAGGAAACGGAACAAACCAGCGAGCAGAAAAGTTATACTGAAACGATCATCACTTGCGGAGAAGGACTACTGAACGTTATCAATGATATCCTTGATTTTTCTAAAATTGAGTCCGAAAGCATGGAGATGGAAAACATAGAATTTAACCTGAGGAACTGCATTGAGGAAGTATTAGATGTCTTCTCTGCCAAAGCGGTGAAGATAGGGTTGGATCTGATTTACGAGATACAACCTAATGTTCCGGCTCAGATTATGGGTGACCCTTTACGCCTTCGCCAGATACTTATGAACCTGGTAAGC
>CAXSIE010000272.1:6175-7447 GCA_964237295.1 uncultured Flavihumibacter sp.
GTAAGCAACGCAATAAAATTTACCCAGCTTGGTGAGATTTTTTTAGAGGTACACCTGTCAAAATCCATTCAGGAAAACAATAAGCTGGAACTTTGTTTTGATGTGCGTGATTCCGGTATAGGAATTTCTGCCGATAAACTGGAACGGTTGTTCAAACCGTTTTCACAGGTGGATTCCTCTACTACCCGTAAATACGGAGGCACCGGCCTCGGGCTGGTAATCTCTGAAAAATTGATTAAACTCCTGGGAGGCACGATCACGGTAGTAAGCAATCCCGGGGAAGGAACTACGTTCAGTTTTACTATCATGTCTGCAGCAGGAGTAAAACCGGTTCGTATTTATGTACACAACAGCATGGCGGAGCTTGAGCATAAAAGGGTACTTGTGGTGGATGATAACCGTACAAATCTACGGATACTAAATAAACAACTCGAACAATGGAAACTGCTGCCTGTGTTGGCTGAATCAGGCGCTGAGGCCCTGGACCTATTAATTAAATCGCCACCATTTGATTTGTTACTCACCGATATGAACATGCCCTTAATGAATGGTATTGAACTGGCAAAGATGGTTGTAAAACGATATCCCAAGTTGCCCATCATTTTATTAAGCTCCATTGGCGCAGAACGCGACAATCATTACGCAGGTTTGTTTAAATCAATATTAACCAAGCCAATTAAAGAAAATGTTCTCTGCAACAATATTCTTAATCAATTCCGGCTGTCAGATACCACAACATTTTTGGAACCTAAAAATGATAAAAAGCTGTTCATAGAATTCTCCGGTCGCTATCCGTTAAAAATATTAATTGCAGATGATAACCAGATAAACCAACAACTCGCTATTAAAGTTTTAAACAAACTGGGGTATTCACCCGATACGGCCGGCAATGGACAGGAAGTGATTGATGCTCTTAAAAGCAATGATTACGATATGATTCTGATGGATGTTCAGATGCCTGAAATAGATGGGCTGGAGGCTACCAGGATTATACGTCGGCAGCAACAATCGAAAACGCAACCTATAATAATAGCGATGACGGCCAATGCGATGCAAGGCGATGAAGCGGATTGCCTGGATGCAGGCATGAATGATTACCTGAGTAAGCCAATCAAAATTGATATTCTTATTGCAAAATTGGAGAAATGGGCTATACAAAGTGCTTCCATGCATCGGGTGTCCTCAACTTAACATACTGTCAAGAGTTTTTTATAACTACAGAGGGGAAGCCGGAGTAGAAGAAGAGGTTACACAGAGGAGGCCTCTGTGTAA
>CAXSIE010000273.1:0-5806 GCA_964237295.1 uncultured Flavihumibacter sp.
TTTAGCAAAGATCACACAATATGCCCGTTTTAATAATAAGATACCGGGATATCATGAAATTAATAATTATAAAGGCACCCTTTGCATTCGTGGAACAAGCGCATGCATGATCAGCCAGGCAAGCACGTAGGCACAACCACATACTATAAAAACTATATAGTAACCTATCTGCAAACTGTGCAGTTCTTTATAATAATCGAACAACTTACCTGCCCCATAAGCAAATGCCATTCCTCCCAATCCACCAGCAAATCCTCCGATTCCTATAACAGATCCAATGGCTTTTTTAGGAAACATATCTGAAACGGTAGTAAAAATATTAGCTGACCATGCCTGATGTGCAGAGGTGGCCAGCCCTATTATTAAAACAGCCAGCCACATATTAATCTGGCCAAGATACTGGGCAAATACCACCGGGATAACAGCAAATGCATAAATAAGCATGGATGTTTTACGAGATCTGAAAACCGGCCAGCCTTTCCTTATAAAATAAAGAGGTAACCAGCCACCAAAAATACTTCCAATAGAAGACAAGGTATAAACAGCGGCTACAGGTAACGCAACCGCGGTTTTTTCCAAGCCATACTGAGCCTTTAAAAAAGCGGGTAACCAAAAAAGGTAAAACCACCAGACAGGATCCGTTAACAGCTTGCCAAAAACAAATGCCCAGGTTTGCCTGAACGCAAGCAATTGAAACCATTTTACTTTCGGCCCCTGGTCGGCATCCGGCTGCACCTCGTCTGCATCGCTGTGTATCAGATCAAATTCAGCTTTACCGAGACGTTTTTGTTTGGCAGGTTTTTCGTAAAAAATGAACCAGAAGAACAACCATAAAAAGCCAAAAGCGCCGGTAATAATAAATGCCCAACGCCAGCCCATGTATGCTGCAATATATGGAACGGATAAAGGAGCGATAATTGCACCGATATTGGTGCCGGAATTAAAAATCCCCGTGGCAAAGGCCCGTTCCTTTTTTGGAAACCATTCAGCGGTGGTTTTTATGGCAGCCGGAAAATTTCCTGCTTCCGTTATTCCCAAAGAGGCCCTGGCAATCAAAAAGCCGAAGGTATTCGACACTAATGCATGGGCCATAGCAGCAAGGCTCCAAAGAAATATAGACAGGGCATACCCTATTTTCGTTCCTATTTTATCAACGATACGTCCGGCGGCAAGCATGCCGAGAGCATAAGCAGATTGAAAAGCGATCACGATGTAGGAATAATCGCTCTCGCTCCAGGCAAATTCTTTTTCCAGGGTGTCCTTTAATAAACTGATTACCGTACGATCAAGGTAATTAACTGTTGTTGCAAAAAATAACAACGAGCATATTACCCATCTGTAACCGGTCAACTTATTGTTTACTAAAAGCATGGGTGCCGGAGCAATTATATCTTTCATATGACAAATAATTAAAGGAATATCTTAATCTGCGGTACAAGATAAAACTAGTTGTCTTGCCTTTTTAATTTTATCCCGTAACTGATCCCAGTTTTTATTAAGGATAAGCTCGCGCTCCAGCAATTCGCTCCCCATTCCCACGCATAATACCCCGGCATCCAGCCATTCTTTCAAAATAATTTTATCCGCTTTAATTCCTCCCGTCGGCATTATGATCACCTCCGGGAACACTGCTTTTACAGCTTTTATGTAAGATGGGCCCACCAGGCTTGCAGGAAAAATTTTCACTACACATGCTCCGTTATTCAAAGCAAGATGGATCTCGGTGGGTGTAATACAGCCCGGCATCCAGGGGATATCATTTTGTGCGCAGATAGTGGCTACTTCCGGGTTTACAATAGGACTCACCAGGAAAGCCGGTTTCAATTTTACGAAGGCTGCTGCTTCAGTTACTGTTTTTACAGTGCCGATACCAAGGTAGTTATCAGGGTAATTGCTTTGAGCAAAAGCCTACATTTTTTCAAAATTTTCCGCAGCTTTAACTCCACGGTTGGTGAATTCAAACAGTTCAATGCCTTCTTCAAAGCAAATTGACATTACTTTTTCGCATACTTCATAATTTTCATTATAAAAAACCGGAACCATCAGGCTCCGGCGCAGGGCTTCTATAATTTTAACTGGCTGTTCCATATGCATCTTTATAATTTGAATTGATGTATTTATTACAGAAAAATTTATCGGATCAACTGCTTAATATCGGCTACCGGCGTAGTATTGGCATCTCCTTTAATATTCAATTTACTTACGGCGGATGCAGCGGCAAAATTGATCAGGTCCTGTTCAGTCATGTTGTGTAACATGCCATAAATCAATCCTGCCATAAAGCTGTCCCCGCTTCCCACACTGTCCACAATCGCCTCCCTGTTAAAACTAACCGAGTTGAAAATTTCTGTTCCATTATATAATGTTGCGAAATAATTCAGATGTCCATTGGGTTCTGTGAAGCGAAAAGTGAACGCCAGCTTTGTACATTTTGGAAACCTGTGCACCATTTTTTCAGCTACCTGCAGCGCCAGCGCCCCGCAATTTTCCTTATCGCCGCGTTTCAGTTCTTTTTCCTCCCATTCAATACCGAGCATCTCTTTTGCCGACCATATATTTCCCATAATAACATCACAATACTAAACAAGTGCCAGCATTACTTCATGAGGCAGCTTACCGTATTTCCATAGCAGGCGCCGGAAATTTAAATCTGTTGAGATGGTGATATTTTTCCTGGATGCAGCCTGCAGCATTTCATGACATATAGCCACCGCATTTTCATTAATTGCAGGGGTAATGGCTGTCCAGTGCAACCACCTTGCACCTTCCAGAACGGCGTCCCAGTTTACAGTACCTGGTTGCAACTCACTGAACGAAGAATATTTTCTATCATAAACCACGGAATGGGATTGCATATCTCCGCCGGCAGCCATATAATAAATACCGATTCTTTCCCCTCCCCATAACATACGGCCGGTATCAATTTTTAGGCCCTGTACCAGGCTTTCAATACTTTTAGAAAGCACGTTGTCGGGTAAGCGGCTTATATAGGAAACATCTGTTCCCCATGCGGCCAATGCTGTAGCTACATTTAATTCAGCGCCACCTAAAGAAAATTCAGCAGCAAATGCTTTGGGATCGGGGGTGATGCGGAATAATATTTCTCCGTAAGCAATGACCTTGTTCAATGGCTAGTGGTTAATGGTTAAATTTGCAATACTTCGATTCCGAATGGATGATGCCCTGATACCTATAAAACAGATATTGACTTTCCGGAGTCTTAAACTTTACCAGCTTAATACAAACGCTGAAATTCAAGACTTCAAAAGTCAGCGGTTTATTTCATCGCTCTTAAAATTCCCAATTGCAGCCCTCGCAATTCCGCCAGTCCTCTCATCCTTCCGATAGCCGAATAGCCCGGATTGGTAGTTTTATTCAGATCGTCCATCATCTGGTGGCCGTGATCGGGACGGAAAGGAATCCGGTACGGAACCTGCTGCTGCACTTCCAGAACCGCTTTCATAACAGCATACATATCCACATCTCCGCCAAGATGATCGTCTTCAAAAAAGTTACCGATGGCATCTTTCTTCACATTACGTAAGTGAATAAAATTTATTCTGGGGCCGGCTTTTTTAATCATTTCCACCAGGTTGTTTTTGGGGTTAGCGCCCAGAGAACCGGTACAAAAGCACAATCCGTTTGCCGGACTATCCACTACTTTCAGAATGTAATCAAGGTCATCCGAATTGCTTACAATGCGGGGCAAGCCTAAAATAGGGAATGGCGGATCATCAGGATGAATAGCAAGGCGGATACCTGCTTCTTCAGCTACAGGCACTATCTGTTTTAAAAAGAAAGCGAGGTTTTCACGCAACGCATTATGATCAATCCCTTCATATTTTTGCAGTTCTGTACGCATGCCCTCCACCGTTTGCTTCTTTTCGCCTGGTATACCAAACATTACCACATCGGCTATATGATCCAGCTCATCCTGGGTATAGTTGCTGAATCTTTTTTTTGCTTCCTCTATAATCTCAGGGCTATAATCTTTTTCAGCGCCGGCGCGTAATAAAATAAATATGTCAAACACAGCCAGGTCGTACCAGTTAAAATATAAAGCTTTTGATCCGTCGGGCATCAGGTAATCGAGATTTGTACGTGTCCAGTCGTTGACAGGCATAAAGTTATAGGTGACTACTTTTATGCCGCAGGTAGCAAGGTTGCGTAAGGTGTACTTGTAGTTATCAATGTAATACTGGTATTGTCCTGCTCCGGCTTTAATGGTTTCGTGAACGGTAACGCTTTCCACTACATCCCATGAAAGTTTGGCCGCTTTAATTATTTCCTGCCTTTTGCGGATCTCTCCTACCGGCCAAACATCACCGTGAGGAATATGGTGAAGTGCTGTTACAATACCTGTAGCACCTGCCTGCCGAACATCCTGCAGGCTTACCGGGTCTTGCGGGCCAAACCATCGCCATGTCTGTGATAATTCCATTGATAGATTATTTATATTTTATACCCCTGAAAAAATATGAAAGCCTCCGTCAACACAAATTACTTCCCCGCTTACAAATTTTGATGCATCACTTAACAGCCATAATAGAGTTCCGGTTAATTCTTCCGGGTGTCCGAATCGTTTAAACGGCGTATTTTTAATTACCGCTTCACCACGGGCGGTGAAGCCGGTTTCTGTAGTAAGCAAATGCCTGTTCTGGTTGGTGACAAAAAATCCCGGGGCGATAGCATTCATCCTTATCTTATCTCCATAGCGCTGGGCAAGCTCCACACACATCCATCGTGTAAAGTTATCGATGGCGGCTTTTGCCATGGAATAGCCCAACACTCTTGTTATGGCCGTTTGCGCAGCCATGGAAGATATATTAACAATGCTTCCGCTTTGAAGGTCCTTAGATTGAGTCATGGCTTTTCCAAAGATGCAGGTCGGCAGTAAAGTGCCATACAGGTTAAGATCGAAGGCTCTCTTTAATGCATCAATATCCATTTCGAAAACATCTGCATCCGGGCCAATGACTGCTTCGGGAATGTTGCCGCCCGCCGCATTTACCAGGCCGTTTATCACGCCCCATTCTGTAAGAACCTGATCCCTGGCGGTTAACAGGTCTTGCTTTGACAATACATCTGCTTTTATAAACAGCGCTTCCCGGCCTTTTTCCCTGATACTATTCATTCTTTCATTTCCTACCGCTTCGTTCCTCCCCAAAATAGCTACCCTTGCTCCCGCTTCGCTTAAACTGTTTACAAAAGCTTCTCCTAGTATGCCGGTGGCACCGGTTACAATGATAACTTTTTTATTAAGATTAAATCCGTTCTGCTCCTGTTGCATAATTACTGTTTAATCAGATAAGATGAAGGATTATCTTCCTTTACGATTTATTACCGGGCAATAAAGTAAGTAAAAATTTATTAAACAATGATATAATTAAATAAGCTGACACCTTTATATAAGTGTTTCTTTTACCCCTGTCAGGTAAAGTTGTAATTGCCCCTGAAGAATGACTTATTTGCAGTGCATATTATATGCATGCGCAGGATATATTTGTATAACATTAAAACAATTAATAAAAATTACAATTATGGCAAAGATCAATCCTTATCTGAGTTTCAACAACTGTCGCGAAGCAATGACTTTTTATCAAAACTGCCTGGGAGGCGAATTATTTTTTCAAACAGTGGAGGAAATGCCGGACATGGCGGCGCAAATGCCGCCGCATATGAAAGATTCCATTTTACATTCCACCTTAACCAAAGGCGACCTGGTAATTATGGCATCCGACCTGAGTAAGAGCAAAATGGAAGATGGCAATACTGTTACTATGGCTGTTATGTGCGATTCTGAAGA
>CAXSIE010000273.1:5816-7433 GCA_964237295.1 uncultured Flavihumibacter sp.
CTTTTTTTAGTAAATTATCAGAAGGTGGAATAATAAACGATCCATTGACAAATGCTCCATGGGGTGCGATTTTCGGAGCTGTTACTGATAAATATGGTAAGCAATGGCTGTTTAACTACGATAAAAACCAGGCAAAATAATTAAGCGTTCATTCATAAGTTTTTCGAAGCCGGCTTTTTGTTCCATTTACTTATTAGTGTTAAGTTAAGTATGAGATAACGTGATGAATTGAAGAGTTTTTAACCGCAAAGAACAGTGCGTCAAATTAAAATTAACTTGACACTACAATAAAAAATAGTATGAAAGGTTGAATGCCTATATGAACAAACACTGAATAGAAAACAAACAGTATATTTTTGATAAGTATTTGGAATGAAGCGTAATTCCGGTAATGTTGCCTTAAAGCAAGTTTTCAAATGTTGATCAGAACGTATTCTAGATAAATTTTTCTCATGTACAAAACCCCTTGCAAATGATGTTTCTCATCAACAGTAAAGTTTGGGTACAGTTAATTTTTGATTTATAACGGGTGGTTTCTACCACCTGTTTCATTTAACCTTCTGCCTGGTATCCTGTAAACTGACTATTGGTTTGCCATCAGCCTTTCACCGCGTGAGGCATTCCTCCTGATTAAAGACCGCTGATAGCAAGTGATATAACATCAGGTTACTTTTTTTAATAAGCCGGAGGAGTATCTTTTTCAGTTTTTTTATTGTTTTCTTCCGGATCTTCCGGTTCAAAATCCCTCTCAACATTCGTATGTACGCCTTCCGGTGTTTGTTCAAGGTTTACGCGGGAACGATCCTGCCATTCTTTGTTGCGTCCATCCTCCTCCGGGTTTATAGTAGAATTCTTATTTTCTTTTGAATCGCTTCCAGCTATTCCGTCTGTATTTGAATATGGTTGCATCTAAGAATGGTTTTATGATGGACGAAGTATTACTTATCCGTTACCTAAATGGTACTTAATCTCAAAATGAATTCAAAGTTCCATTAAATGGAAAGATTCTGCAAATCTTTCATTATTTCAGCCTTAAATTTAAAAGGAATGCCATTTGTCTTGAATAGATATCTTTCAACTTTAAATAAGCCATATGCAACTAGTACTTCACATTGGATCTTTTTTTCCTGTTAGCGAACTGATTTCACAAGACCAGCAACCGCAATAATGCAGTGTACAACAACACGAGGTACTAAAAAGTACTAAGAATTCTTTTATGTTCCTTTGCGTCTCGTGTTTTTGTATTTTGTTCTCTGAAACAGTTGGCAGGAGTAAGTAAGCAGGTAATAAGCTGTTGCTTTTTACTTGCTTACTTATAACTTCTTCTCTTGTTTCTGTTAACTGCTTACTCTTTATGCCTGTTCAAGTAACGACTCAACAAATTGTCGCACTTCCAGCAACCTGATATGGTTGAGCTCATAATAAATATTTTTTCCTTCACGTCTTGTTATCACAATTTTCTGGCGCCTTAAAACGGACAAATGCTGGGAAGTTATTGATTGCAAAAGCCGTAGATGTATCAATATCTCAGTAACAGTAAGCGTATGATGCTGCTCCAATAATTTTAGTATATGCTGACGAACTTTGTTATTCAAGGCTCTTAACAGCAATGATGCA
>CAXSIE010000274.1:0-2166 GCA_964237295.1 uncultured Flavihumibacter sp.
GTCCGTTTTTACCGACGCCAGACAGGCCGTCCCGCCAGATATCCGGAAATTTTGGTGTCAGGCGGTATTGGCCGGAATTGATAACTGCACGGCAGAGAGAATCTACTTTTGCCCAGTTTTGCCTGAATAGATAAGTCTGCGCCCAGAGTGTATTGGCAGCGCCTCTGGTTAATCTGCCCGGATAGGCATTTCCGTATTCAGAACTGTTCAGCGGCAGATTCTGAGAAGCGACCTGTAAATTAGAGTCAATAAAAGCATAGATGGTAGCCGCAGGTGATTTGTCTTTTATTCCATCGGTTGGTTTAACGATAGGGAAATTAATCAGTGGAACATCTCCATAGTTTTTTACCAGCTCGAAATATACAAACGCCCTGAAGAAACAGGCTTCCCCGATATTTCTTAATGATGCCGGGTCAGTGAGGTTAGATGTTTTTGCCACATCTATGGCATTATTGGCTGAATTGATGATCGTATAATGGTCGTTCCAATAAGCATTCGGAGCCCAGTCATCCTTGGAATACTGAAAGGTTTCATATTCAGTGATGATCTCTTTGCCGTCATTGATGTCACTTCCTTTTTGAGCGTCGTCATCACGAATACTATGAAAATCTACCCAGGGTAAGGATGAAAATCCGGCGGATGTTCTGAGCGTTGAATAAAGTCCTAAAATTTGTCCTTCCAGGGCTCCCTGGTTAAGGTCTGTTAATGTAGCGGTAAGCGGTTGGCGGTCCAGGAATTTCTTACAGCCAAGAACCGAAATCATGGGAATTGTAATGATCAGTATCCAAAACAAGTTTTTATTTTTTTTCATCTGGCAATTTTTTAAGTTAAAAAGTTAGGTTTATCCCTACAGTTCCAATAATAGGGATAGCGCCACCAGCGTTATCATAACCGTAAGCTGTAGCATCTCCGCCAAATTCGGGAGAATATCCATAATTGTTCTTCCAGGTTTTAGCATTCTGAACATTTACGTATACCCTGAGATCACGGATGCTTAACCTGGATAGCGTATTTCCAACACTGTAACCCAACTGGATGTTTCTTAGTCTGAAATAGCTTCCATCTTCAATATTGTAAGTAGAACCGTTATAGTTAAAACGGTCTCCCTGGCTTAGGATGGGCACCCAGTTAGATGTTCCGGCACCATGCCATCTATCAAGCTTATCGGCGGCGTAGTTAACTCTTTGAAAGGGTGATTCCAGCGATCCCCAGGTTCTGAAGATCTGGTTTCCATAAACACCCACTACATCAATACCAAGGTTGAAGTGTTTATAGGTGAGGTTGATGGATGTTCCATAAGTGAATTTTGGTGTTGGATTTCCGATCATTGTCTTGTCGTCTGCTGTAATTCTTCCGTCGGGCCCTTTACCATCAGGGCCGCTTATGTCTTTAAATTTAAGATCTCCGGGGCGATAAGCGCCGATTGCTGCTGCATTGGGAGAGTTTAATATGTCGGCATAGCTCTGGTAAATGCCTTCTACCTGGTAACCATAGAAGAAACCGATAGGATAACCGGGAACTGTTCTGCTTTCAGCGGTTCCGTTATTCTGGAATGTTCTTGAAAGAATACCGGTAGGAAGATCGGCGCTCAGGCTGAGCACTTTATTTTTAAGGAATGTTATGTTTCCACCGATGTTCAGTGTCAGGTCTTTGGATATGGTCTGATTCCAGGAAGCCGTAAATTCTTCACCCCAGTTTTTTAAACTACCACCGTTTACCAGCTTATTCTTTAGGCCCAAAGCAGAACGGTCAACATAAGTCATCAGATCCCTGGTGGTTTTAACGAAATAGTTTGCTTCAAAATGCAGGCGGTTCTTAAAAGCGTTCAATTCAACCCCTACTTCCTGGGCAGCTACTGTTTCCCATTTAAGATCCGGGTTGGGAATATATTCAGGATCAGCCGCGCTATACACATAGGTACCGAACACGGCGCTTGAACCGGTATTCAGGTTGGGGTAAAAAGGATAGTTAAGCGGTGTGCCATCCAGTTTAGAAGCTGTCTGGTTTCCCAATACACCTACGGAACCCTTTATTTTCAGGTAATCAAAAATATGCTGTGTCTGCATAAAATCTTCTTTGCTCAGTTCCCATGCTGCACCTACGGCCCAGAATTTCTGATCGCGGTTTGCTTTAGGAAGCCTGGAAGAAGCATCGTCTCTGAAAGAG
>CAXSIE010000274.1:2176-7427 GCA_964237295.1 uncultured Flavihumibacter sp.
ATTTTCCTTTATAATTATACAATGCCCTTGCCAGGTAAGAAACGGTTGAGTATTCACTTTGCGTTGAACCGGAAGAAGTAGTGGAAGCATCCTGGAATCCATTGGTGATGTACCAGAACCTGGGATCATCCGGTATGGCCAAAGCTGTAGGACCGGTAGCCTGGCTGGATTTACCTGTTCTGTTGTAATTGCTGAAATAGTAAGTGGTGAAGCCGGCCGTAGCAGTTAAGCTATGATCACCAAAGGTTTTTTTGTAATTCAGCACGTGATCCTGCTGGAACTTTCTATAGGTTTGATCATCTTCCTGAACCCTGGTGCTTTGACTGTATAAGTAAGGGGTATTGTTTTTTGGATCGTAGGCATCATACAAAGGAACGTACTGCCTTTTATTTACGGTACTGATATCAGCATATACTGTTGACCTGAAAGTGAAGTTTTTAAGAAATGCCACTTCACCATACGCGCTGGCTACTGAGCGGTATTCGAAACTTATTGTTTTATCCCACTCGTTATTTAATTGAATTAACGGATTTACCACGCCGGAAGACTGGAGGCCCACATCAAGTCCTGAATAAAGGTCTGTGTTAATGCTGTCAGTGCCGTAAGGGTTTCTTATTTTGAAGTTTCTGGGGTCTGCAGATACCTGCGGGATAACTTTTCTTGCAGCATCGAGTACCCAGGTGGCATCGTAGGGATTGTGTGTCCGAGATGAATTCAGGTTAACCCCCATCTTGATGGCTTTATTTATTTTAAACTCATCACTGAAAGAGAACAGCCATTTCTGCAATTGTTCATGCTTGATCAGGCCCTCGTCATAGATGTACCCCATGCCGAAATTAAATTTATTCCTGTCTGAACTTCCGGAGACGCTAAGGTTATTATTGCTGAATTGCCCTGTTCTTGTCACGGCATCAATCCAGTCTGTATTAGCGGTTAAGCCTGTATAATCGTAGGCATCGGTAATGCCGTTGTTTGCCCGTTCTTCCGCAAAAAGTGTTTTAAACTGATCTGCATTGGCAAGTTTGATCTTATCTGTGAGTTTTTTAGCGCCGTAGGAGACGTTAAAGTTAACGACTACCTGTCCTACTTTAGCTCTCTTGGTAGTGATGGCAATAACGCCGGTTGCGCCTTTCACTCCGAATATTGCCAGCGAAGAAGGATCTTTTAAAACTTCTATGGATTCGATATCGTTTGGATTGATATAATCAATATTATCATTAAAAATACCATCAACAACATAAAGAGGATGTACCTGACCGATACTGACCGTACCACGGATGCGAATATCAGGCGCCTGGCCGGGAGTTCCGGAGTTTACCACCGATAATCCTGCAACTTTTCCCTGTAGCGATGCTATCGGATTGGTGTTCGGTTTATCAGCAATTTCTTTTCCGGATATCCTGGTGATAGAGCCGGTAAGGTCTCTTTTGTTGGCGGTGCCATAGCCTATTACCACAACCTGTTCCAGTGATGATGATACAGCAGTTAAAGCTATACTGTAACTGGTTTGATTTCTAACATTGAATTCCTGGGTTTCAAAACCAACAGAAGAGACTACTAATATAGCATTGTTAGGCACAGTAAGGGTAAAATCACCATTTTTATTGGTGGCAGTGCCCTGCTTTGAACCTTTAACACTCACCGAAACGCCGGCAAGTGCTTCACCTGTTGGCGAGCTTATCTTACCAGTAATGGTGGTGTCTATAAACTTGTTATGATTGGCTGAAGCTTTCAGATTGAAGAAGGCCAAACAGAAAATAGTGAGTAGAAAGGGAATGGTTTTGGAAATACCAGGTGATCGATCCCAGGTATGATTGTAAATTTTTTTCACAAGGGGCTTTTTTAGGTGAGTTGTAAATAGAAATTTATCCCTGAAGGAAGTAGCAAGCATAACAGACATGTTGAATTTATAAATTCTTTAACAATATAAACAACAAATCTGTTCAGTTCGCTGCATATGGTTATTTAAACCGGTATTTTTGCTTGATTTAATATTATTTTTCTATTTTTGCCGTCCTTTAAGTGGCAGTAATGTGCTGCGGGGCCCATAGCTCAGTTGGTTAGAGCACCTGACTCATAATCAGGGGGTCGTAGGATCGTGCCCTACTGGGCCCACTGGAAATCAAGCAGTTATGAATTGTGTTTCATAGCTGCTTTTTATTTGCACAGGATTTGCACAACATTGTCCGGCAAATCGGTAACGTTATCATTGATAATCGTTTGATCACTGTAGGTGAATTTGTAATTAGGTCTAACAATATATTCGCTTTGTTAACCAGCTGATTGAGGGGAATAAGGCATCTCGGGAAGTTTCTTCTCGCACAGGTCGAAAAAGCGCTGGGTCGGAATGGATAACGGCTTGGTCGATGTTGGATATAATAGGCATCTGCGCATTACTAAAAAAACAGAACGGCAAGACAAAGTTCGTTGATAACGGCGTTCACATCAATAGTATTGAAAGTTTCTAGTCTTTCACCAAGCGCCGCATGGACAAGTTCAATAGCGTCACGACCCACTTCCGCTTGCACCTTAAAAATGCGAGTGGCGATGGAACAAAAACAATGATACTCTGGTCAACGAATTGACAGAGATGATGGTCTAGAGCCATTGCAAATGTCCCTTTAGTTAAAGGCACATGATTATCACGATATACAAATTGATGTAAATCAAAAACTCCTTTCAGACTCGACTTCAACTTAATTGGTTGGTATGGCAATTCTATTAAACAATTAACTAGGCTTTCGAGAAGAAGACTGAATTTATTTTTTGAAAAGTTTATAAATGTTTTTTGAAGTATTGCATTTTAAAAACAAAAGTCATAGTTTCATAAAAAATATGAATTATAGTGATATTCACATCAAGAATAAATGATACTAAAATTTGCACATGTTTAAAATAAAAATACATTGGAATATATACATTAATATCAATTTTTGTTTGTAGGATGGCATACAATAAAACGAAAGCCGTTATAATTAAATTTTTTTATAAAGCAAATCCTTTTGCAGTTCACAACACCAAAATTCTTAAAGGTTTTATTTCAATTTATCCCGCTGTAGCAGCAGTTTGTCTAGCATTTTTTAAAGATGTAATTGTTACAAATACAAGTAACGTAGGAAACTACATCCGTAAAATCCAAGGAACTGAATCTTATACTCCGGATGTTTTGGTTTCCGTCTATTGGTGTTTATTGACTTTGTGGATTATATCATATTTTGTTTTCGTTACTAACGAGAGTAATGCAAATAAAAATAATATAAATGTTCTTAGGTCAGCTATTTTTCGCTCTCCTAATCCCAAAATTTTCGGGGAATATGAGGTTTTTTACAAAGAAATAATGTGGCAATTAAATTTAATTAAGACTGATGACATCGCTATTTTTTCAATACGCTTTAATAAAATATTAAAGACTATTTCTGATCTGGCAAACGATTACATGAACCGAGACCGATTAAAAGTCATCTATGGAGCGAATATTATGCTGTATCTTCCTCGCGAATTAAACAAGGACTTACTAGTAAAGCTAAAGACGAGAGAGAAAGAGTGGTTTCATTTTCGGCGTTATAACATCGATAATATTTCAGGCGCACTTTATTTGGTTCCAGAATTGGTCTTACGAAGGGACACAGAAGAAGACGAACTTTTTTCACCAATAACTCTGCCAGTAGTGTACGCAAAAAATAAAAGCGACATTGAAAAATTAAATATACCTGGAGCTCCCAAAGCCGCTCAACTTGGTCGATTCATTTATGCTGATCTTACTGATTTCACTGCATATCATCACTTAGGTGCTGATGAAGTTGCAATAGCAAAAAATTACTGGGAGGAAAACTTGCCTACAGTCAAGAGCATGATATCTTTAGGAATTCCTTATATATGGGGAGACGAAGAGCATTCAGACCAAAGTCGAATTGATATTATTGGGGTTCTAAATATCGATTCAACAAGTTCATATATTCTAGGTGTCGAGCCTGAATATCACACAACTTTTGCGGCTTTAATTTATCCAATATTATGTCAATTAGGGCCTTATTTAAAACGATTTTATAGTTTGTATATCAAAGAGTTAGAGCTTCGATATCCATGATACTTGCACAATTTTAAATTATAATATAGCGTTATAATATAAATATTCTAATTTTACATCCCTAAAAAAGGAACAAACATGCCAGAAGATAAAAAAACAATTGAGCAAGTCAAAGAAGAAGCTGAAAAAAGCTATCAAGATTTTCGCAAAGAATTAGAAAGGGTTCGGCAGTATCAAGAGAACAATAGTGTTGTTACAAAATCCTATGGAGGCTATGTTATTGATCTTGGAAATGGTAATTACAATTACGATTCAAAGAAACCGAAGATTGAGGATTTTTAGAATAAACACTTGGGAATAATAATTCCGCATTGGCAAACATTGCATTTTCTAATGGCTTTAAGATAGAAACACGATTCTTCTAGTTAGCTTTACGAGGTTTAGGTTTCTTTAAATATTTTACTCTTAGTGAGTGATAACAGAGATAATATCCCGTTCTCAGGATCGAGAATCCTTGTGTCGACGGTTCAATACCGCCTCACAACACACTTAAAATGAAGCAGTTACGACGAAATGTTGTAGCTGCTTTTTTCTTTACTACAACAGTCCTACAACATTTTTATCGATACATACTGATTGTGTTAAGTTGAAAATTTAAAGTAAGTACAGGTATTACTTTCAACCCCAATCTTTATTTGTATATTCCGGTGATGGTACCCCCTCATTCCGGGCATGGTAACCCCTGTGCAGAGAGACCAGGAAGTGAAAGAGCTATTAGTGATTTTAAAGATACGGTTTGAGATGTTTTCAAATAATTATTTCTTTTTTCTTCTTGAGTCTCCCTTAAGTTCCAGGCGATGACATTTGGCTGTCAATCTGTCCATAAGTGCATCGGCGAGCGTTGGCTCTTCAAGGTAATTATACCAGTTGGCTACAGGTAATTGAGAGGTTATCACGAGCGATCGTTTTGCATACCGGTCCTCTATGATTTGAAGTAGGGCAAGCTTGGTATTTTTATTCAGATTTTGCATACCACAATCATCGATAATGATCAGCGGGATCTTTTCAAATTGATTTAATAATTTCAAATAACTTCCCTCTGTTTTAGCGATCAAAATAGTTTCAATCAAACGGTTCATGTTAAAGTATCGGGTTTTGATTCCCATCATACAAGCCTGGTAGCCTAAGGCGCAGGCGATAAAACTTTTACCACATCCTGTTGCT
>CAXSIE010000275.1:0-7412 GCA_964237295.1 uncultured Flavihumibacter sp.
CCCCTTCTGCAGTAAAATTTATTTCCGGCCTGTCTGTTTTTCCTCTTTTGGTTGTAACAAGTATAACACCATTAGCGCCCCGTACACCAAACACTGCAGTAGAAGAGGCATCTTTTAATATGGTGACGCTCTCCACTTCATTAGGATCTATATAAGTAATATCTCTTGGAACGCCATCTACCAGTATAACAGGTGTTTGTCCATTAATAGTTCCCTGTCCTCGTAAATATAATGACACCGCATCTTTACCGGGTTCACCACTAGACTGAACGGCGGTTAAACCAGGTAACCGGCCAGCTAATGATGCTGACAAATTAGCTGCCGGACTTTGCTTTAATTCCTTTGTAGTGATAGTTGCAATGGAGCCCGTTACGGTTGCTTTCTTTTGCGAACCGTAAGCAACCACTACCACCTGGTCAAGGTCCTGAACGGAAGATTCCAATCTTACGGTGATGTTCAAGTCTTTGCCAACAACTACGTTCTGGGTTTTATAGCCAACACTGTTAATAGTAAGTGTTGCAGGTAAAGTTACCCTGATTGAAAAAGCACCTTTGTCATCGGTAATAGTACCACCTGCTGCACCTTTTACCTGCACTGACGCTGCATTTACGGAAGAATCATTGGTTATGTTGGTAACACGCCCCGTACAGTAACGGATTTTTGAGCAAAAGAAAATGTGAACAGTAATACGAAGCAAGGAAGTAAAAAATACTTTTTGGAGTACTCGAAAAGCACTGATGTAAAGGGTTTCAGCATAGCAAGCAATTTAGATTTGAAAAAATTTATAAGTTATCTTGTTAGAGAAATTTAAAAATAATTACAATTCATGATTCAGGCATCCTGTGCTATCCTTAACTGTCCTGTACCATCTATTTTACAACTAGTTCTTTAACCACGGAGAAAAGCCGGAGTGAAGGAAGAGGTTACACAGAGGTATCTCTCTGTGTAACCTCTTCCTTCACTCCGGCTTTTCTCCGTGGTTATAAAAAGTACAAAGACTGGTTCTATTGTTTCGATTTTATTTTAGAGAAAGAACATATTTGACCATTTCCTTTGCATCTTCCACACTTAGAGAAGGATGTGGTGACATAGGTACCGGGCCCCAGTTGCCTGCGCCTCCATTGATAACTTTGGAAGCCAGGAGCTCAATATTAGCTTTGGTGGAAGGATATTTTTTTGCCACGTCATTATAAGCAGGGCCAATAATTTTTGAATCAACCTTATGACAGACAAGACAATCCGAGCTGGAAATTAAATTCTTCCCTTTTTCTACATTCTGTGGTTTTGCAGTTGAAGACTTCTTTACTGACCCTTTACCAACAGATGAAGGAGTAGCTTTAGAAGGCGTTTTCGAATTTTTAATACTTTTTTTAGTGGTATCCTGCCAGAAATGATTATTTGTATACCGCATCTTTATACTTTCCAAAGCATATAAATTAATAAAAGAAAAAATAAAAAGAGCTAAAGCTGGTATAACAAGTAGACTTTTTTTCATGCTGTGATTGTTTGTTATTGGTTGTGTAATGAATTATAATTATTTACATCATGCTGCTTACAATATGAAATATGCAATTAAAAAGCCATTCCGGCTTCCCCATAATTATTTGGCAATAGCCAGATTCCAAACAGCGAATATCATGAGTGTATCGTTACTTCCCTAAAAGGGTATATATCTTTCCCGGAGAAGTGGCAAAATCATATAACCTGGTTTCCTTAAGGGAAAGCGGGTTGATGGCAGCCTTGCCGGAAATGACCGGTGCAGGAACAGCATCCACCGCAAAAAACGGATTTGCATTTTCACCCCTGGCAGCGGTTAACAAAGCACCATTTTTCATTTTCATTGTATTAGATACCCGGATGCGGCAATTACCGCCTTTTTTAGATTTTATGGAGACCTGTAGTAATTTTCCTTCTTTCCATTTCATATCAACCAGTTCAAATCCACCCTGGGCGCATAAACCACTCACCTCCCCTTCCGGCCAGGCATCGGGTAATGCAGGTAACAGGTGTATCGCCCCATCATGGCTCTGCATCAACATCTCGGCAATGCCGGCAGAACATCCGAAATTTCCATCTATCTGAAAGGGCGGATGCGCATCAAAAAAATTGGGATAAGTACCGCCACCGCTATTTTCACCTTTATTGACTCCCACAGGCGTCAGTTGATTTTTTATTAATTTGTACGCATGGTTACCATCTAAAAATCGCGCCCATAAATTTACTTTCCATCCCATCGACCATCCTGTAGACACATCTCCCCGGTAGATTAAAGAAGTACGGGCAGCATCAAACAATTCAGGTGTTCTATAAGGTGAGATCTGTTTTCCTGGGTACACTCCAAATAAATGAGAAACATGCCGGTGTTTATCATTGGGATTGTCCCAGTCATTCATCCATTCCTGCAACTGGCTGTATTGCCCGATCTGCATAGGTGGCAGCCGCTTACGGGTTTGAATTAATTGTGCTGCCAGGGCTTTATCCGTATTGAGTATTGCTGCGGCATGGATGGTATTTGAAAATAATTCAAAAACCAATTGATTATCCATTGTTGCTCCTGCCGTAATAGAAACCCCGGGATTTACTTTTGGATTATTTTCCGGTGACATCGAAGGCGAAACCACCAGCCATTTATGAACCGGTTCCTCCACCAGAAAACCAAGGTAAAACAGGGCTGCTCCTTTTAAGGCAGGATAAACGGATTGAAGGTATTTTTTATCACCGTTGAATAAATACTTTGTCCATAAATGCCGGCTGAGCCATGCGCCCCCACTTGGCCACATGGCTGAATAAATACCATCAACCGGCCCTGTGATGCGCCAAAGGTCTGTATTATGATGGGCCACCCAGCCATCATTCACACCATACATTACCCTGGCCGTTTCCCTCCCGGTTTGCGAAAGCTCCTTTACCATCTGTATCAAAGGCTCGTGCATTTCGGTAAGATTGGTTAATTCCGCGGGCCAGTAATTCATTTCCGTGTTTATGTTTATTGTGTACTTGCTGCCCCAGGGCGGGTCCATCTTGTTGTTCCAAATGCCTTGTAAGTTAGCCGGCTGACCTCCCGGCTGGGAAGAAGATATCAGCAGGTACCTGCCAAACTGAAAATACAGCGAAACCAATTGAGGGTCATTCCCGTCAGCAAAATCTTTAATCCTTATATCTGTAGGTTTTCGTGCAGCATCAGTACTGCCCAGATCCAGCTTTACACGGTTAAAAAACTTTTGATAAGCCTTGATATGAGCGCTCCTTAAATCGGGATATGGTTTAAGTAAGGCTTGTGATAAATAAGCCGCTGCCCGCTTGCTTGGGTCAGCAGTAATATCTTTATAGTTAACAAAATTGGTTGCTATGGAAATATAAATAGTTACTGCATCTGCCGCTTTCACTTCAAGTGTTTCGTTGCCTGCGGTAATACTTCCACCTTCGGCTTTAATTTTTCCAAGCGCCTCAAACTTTACTTGTCCTGTTACGCCATCCTTATCACCGCTAATGCCCGTCAGCATCAATTCATCCTTTGCTTTAATTGCCACTGTAGACTTTTGAGGACTCGACATGGAAGCGGTAAATGTAACACTGGCTGGTTTACTGGCAGTGATGTGAATAATGATTGCCTGGTCAGGCAGAGACGCAAATACGGTACGGGTAAATGTTATCCCGTTAGCAGTATATGAAGTAGTAGTTATTGCTTTTTTAAGATCCAGCTTACTATAGTAATACTCATCCTGGTCATGCCCCGGAAAACTAAGATGCAGTTCCCCTACGGGCTGGTATTTCATCCCGTTATTTTTATTGGATTTTATCTTTTCTGAGGCAAGCTTACTGGCTTCCGCATATTTTCCGTCAAAGATCAGTTGCCTTACTTCCTGTAAAACGTTTAAAGCTTCCGGGCCATCATTTCTGCTTGGCCCGCCGCTCCAAACCGAAGACTCATTCAATTGGATAATTTCATTTGCCGAATTACCATACACCATGGCGGCAAGCCGGCCATTGCCAACAGGCAAAGCAGCTTCCCATACATTGCCGGCCGGATGATCATACCAAAGCTTTAACCGGGACTCCTGACACCATGCGGCATTAACGAATAACAAAGTCATACAAAAAGAAAAAAGGTCCTTAACTGAATTGGTACTATTAAATGTAATGCCTGGTTTATTGATCATTCTCATACATTTTATGCGTTTGTATTTAATATCAGCAATCAATTCAATAATATAAACTGCATGCAAACAAAAAATCCTTAAAAAGTAATTAAAATTAAATTAACAGAAAGCTACAATATTTCCTTTTATTAAATTAAACCCTGGTTGTAGAGAACTTATCCTTATAATCATTCGTTGTTTTTATTTTTATAAATCTGCATATCTTTAAGAACATTGATTCATCGTATCATTGGTAATACTGTTATTCCGTGCTCTTAGCTAAGTGTAAGTATCCTTAGAAGATTTCTAAAGTGAGTAAACATGCGTACATTATTAATAGATAACTATGATTCTTACACTTATCTGATCGCCCAGCAACTCTGGCAAATTAATGGTACCAGGCCGCTTGTAATTAAGAACAACGCGCTTTCTGTTGAGGCATTAAAAGACCTTTCCTTTGACAATATTGTAATTTCACCTGGTCCCGGAACACCTGAAAATGAAAAAGATGCAGGCCTTAGCTTACAGATTTTTGAATCATTTCCGGATATACCCATATTAGGCATATGTCTTGGACATCAATGTTTAGGCCAGTACTTTGGTGGAAAAATTATATATGCGCCAAAAGAAATGCATGGCAAGTATTCAGAAGTTCATCTTAAACCTTCACTGCTTTTTAAAGAGATGCCTCCATTGATCTCCGTTGTCAGGTACCATTCTTTGATCGTTGAAAAAAACACATTGCCACATTGCCTGGAATCTATAGCCGAAACTGCTGACGAATACAGGCTTATCATGGCGCTGCAACATACAACAAAACCGTTCTATGGAGTACAGTTTCATCCGGAATCAATCGGCACACAATATGGAGAACAGCTCTTTAAAAATTTTAAGCACCTGAGTGAGCAATGGCTTAAAAATGGAAGCGTGCCTCTTAAAAACAGCATAAAGAAACGAAAGCTGGTTTTGCAAAAATCGGCATGGCTGGATGCGGAACATGTGTTTGAATCCTGTTTCAAAACTGCTGCTTATTCTTTCTGGCTGGATAGCAGCATGCCCGGATATAATGCCCGGTATTCTTTTATGGGCACTCCGGATTTTATAGCACAAAAAGATGCGGATAAGATTATGGTAAGATACGCAGACGCAGCTGCCGGTGTTGATTACAGCATTCAAAAAGATTTCTTTAACTATATCCAGGAGCATCTGGCACAAATTGAAATCAGTTCTGTCAATAATGACATTCCATTTACCGGAGGTTTTATCGGATACTTAAGCTACGAAGCAATTAAACATACTGAAGCTGCACTTACAGTATATACACCCGAATACCCTGCGTGCCTTTTTATGTGGGTAGAAAATTTTATTGCTTTTGATCATAAAAACCGGCAGCTTTTCTTATGCAGCATTATGGAAGATGAAGAACAACAATTAAAATGGTTTAATGAGATCAACCAAAAGATTTCTTCTAAACCGGTATCTGCAAAGCTGCGATTAGTAAATGATTTTGTAAACAATCAAACTGAAAAACTGCCATTAACAGCCAGCAAAACCAGGCCGCATATATAAAAGATATTAACCGGATCAAACAATTTCTCAAAAACGGGGAAACCTATGAAACCTGTCTCACTAATGAGTTTAAGGTTCAGGTGGAAGTGGATTCTTATGAATTGTACCGTGTTTTACGACTAACCAATGCTGCGCCTTATTCAGCATATATCCGTATGGATGGTTTTGATATACTAAGTTCTTCTCCGGAATGCTTTATAAATATTAATGCATATGGAAAAATAAAAAGCGAGCCTATTAAAGGAACACGTGCCAAAGGCATTACTACCAGGGAAACTGCAAAAATAAAAGAGCACCTCATGCAGAGCAGCAAGGATCATTCAGAATTGCTTATGATCATTGATCTTATAAGAAATGACCTGTCTGTTTTTTGTGAAAAGGGCTCCGTGAAAGTAAAAGATTTTATGAAAGTTACAGAATACGCAACCGTGCTTCAGCTCTCCTCTATCATCGAAGGACAACTGGATAAAAAAGTTTCAGCCATAGAAGTTTTAAAATCGATGTTTCCGGGTGGTTCTATAACCGGTGCACCGAAATACAGAACCATGCAGATCATAGATAAACTGGAACACAGGCCAAGAGGAATATATACAGGAAGCATTGGTTATTTATCTGTAAGCGGATCCGCTGAATTTAATGTTGCGATAAGAACGCTGATCATAAAAAGAAAAACGAATGAGATTGTATTTGGCAGCGGCGGAGCAATCATTGCCGAATCCGATCCGGAGGAAGAATATAAAGAGATACTTATAAAAGCTTATGCCTTGATCAGGGCCATTTATTTGACAAAGTTTGGAAAATTTGAGAACTATCAAATTGAAGCTATTAAAAACCTAGCATTCAATGAACCGAAAAAAAAAGATGTTCAAAACTACTATTTTAAATACCCCGATTTTGAAAGTGTGTTTGAAGTGGATGTGCCACCCTTAACAATTAAAAAAACCATTTGAAGTAAATAACAGAAGAAACAGGTTGATACAATTCTTTATAATTATAAATGCTTTAAATTCTTTTCGTCTTCTAACGCATGGTTGATCGGTGCTATGTTTATTTGAATTAACACTTTTGCTATCAGGCATTAAAATAATTTTCTATAATCCTTTACCACCTTTATTGTTTCAGCAGCCAGATATCACAGATTTTGGAATGCTTCCGCCAGTTAAGGTGCGATTCTTCCGGATGATCAAAAGACACTACTATTTTTCCATCGCTGACATATTTACCGGCGATAGGAAATTCCTTAAACTGCTCCAGTTCTTTATTGTATACTGATGGGGCAATGCGTTCTCCGTCAATCCTCAATAAAGCTTCACCTTCCCCGGCAATCCTGATGATATAGTGTCCCTTTGGATCAAGATCTTCATATACCAGGTCTGGAAAATTCTGGAATAACTGTGTTGACAGGCGTTTCCTGCTTTTTCCACTGTCCCACCAGGCCACATCCGTTGCATCCTCTGATCGGGATATTACATGCAGGTTTTGTGATACGTTTGAAACGTTGTCGTAATAGCTTCCGGCACCCGGGTTTTCCCAGGTACGGATTATTTCTATCCGGTCGAGCTTTTGTTGTTCCGATGTCATTTTACTGATCTTTGAAAACTCATCGGAAAGCCACCAGCGGTTATTGAGCGGATAATCAACAAAGTCAAGAATTGCTCCTCTTTCCGCTCCGCTGGCATGGTATTCTTTTACGCTTGTTTGCAT